>NZ_JAKGTF010000006.1:0-237032 GCF_022324735.1 Clostridium sp. YIM B02551
TTATTCTATTATACATAAAAGTACCCCATAGAATAGGCTTTTTTAAATTGTCTATTCTATAGGGTACATTTTAAAATATAAATTTAAGGTGTTTAATTTAAAGTTAATTAATCCTAATAGAAACTAAGCTTTGTTTACAGATCCGAATAGTTCCATTTTTTCTTTAACAGTTGCTTTTATAGCTTCGAATCCTGGTCCTAATAACTTACGTGGATCAAATCCTTTTCCTTCTAAGTCTTTTCCAGCTTCTATATATTTACGAGTAGCCTCTGCAAATGCTAATTGACATTCAGTGTTAACATTTATTTTAGCAACTCCTAATGATATAGCTTTTTGGATCATGTCTGCAGGAATTCCAGTACCACCATGTAAAACTAGTGGAACATCACCAGTTGCATCTTTGATAGCAGCTAATGCAGTGAAATCTAATCCCTTCCAGTTTGCAGGGTATTTACCATGGATATTTCCAATACCAGCAGCTAACATAGTAACTCCTAATTCAGCTATTTGTTTGCATTCAGCTGGATCAGCTATTTCACCTGCTCCAACAACACCATCTTCTTCTCCACCGATAGAACCAACTTCTGCTTCAACAGAGATTCCTTTTTCTGAAGCTATTCTGATGATTTCTTTTGTCTTTTCAATGTTTTCTTCGATTGAATAATGTGATCCATCGAACATTACTGATGAGAAACCAGCTTCGATAACTTTTAAAGCACCTTCGTAACTGCCGTGGTCTATGTGTAATGATACAGGAACAGTTATGTTTAATTCTTTAATTAATCCATTAACCATACCAACAACAGTAGTGTAACCACCCATATATTTTCCTGCTCCTTCAGATACACCTAATATTACAGGTGAATTGTTTTCTTGAGCAGTTAATAAAATAGCTTTAGTCCATTCTAAATTGTTAATGTTGAATTGACCAACAGCATATTTCCCTTCTCTAGCTTTGTTTAACATTTCTTTTGCTGAAACTAACATACGAAACCTCCATGAATTTAAGATTTTACAAATACTTCCACAAAGAAGACATTTGTAATATATTTCATTTCTTAAGGCTTATTATAATCCAAAAATAAAAAAAAGAAAACATTAAATTTGTTGAAATATCAAACAAGTTAATAATTTAACAATCTGAGGATGAAGAATATTAATAATAAATAAGCACAAATTATATATTTTTAGAGTATAATTATTAACTCTAAATTTTGTCAGAATAACTTTTGTGTAATATTCAAAAGATAAATTTGGAGGTGATAAATTTGACACAAAAACTAGGAAAAAATAATAAAACTGGCGAGAAATCTTATTATAGAAATAAAAATAATAAATCAGTTGCCAATCCTGTAAACACAAATGAAGATAATGATATGACAAAACCAGTAAGAGGATTACCTAAATAGAATAACTAAAAGGTTCACTAGGACAAAAAGTTTTAGTGAACTTTTTTATTTACATATTTTGTTTGCTGAAAATGTAACATCATGTCGATTAGGAGAATAACTTATATAGAACACTAAAGTTCATACAAATCTAATTAGGAGGATATAAAATGAGTGAAGTTATTTTAAGGGCAAACTCAGGTGGCGTTGGTCCATTTCCAGTTTTTACGACTCCATTAGTAGAGGAAATGCCAGTAGTAAGTGTTTCTATAGATACTACTCCTTTGAAAAATCCAGCGACTCTTTTAACATTTACGGCTCAAATTAACATGCCAGCTGAATTAAATGTAAACTTAGCATTTACCATAAAAAAATATAATTCACAAGGTGGAGTACAAACAATTGGGGGAACTTATGTATTTTCATCTGTAGCTGAATTATTAGAAGCTGAAGCATTTTCGTTCCAGTTTTTCGATAATGGTAATGCTAGAGGAAATTTCACCTATGCGGTACAAGTAGCACCAAATTCATTTATAGGAATTGCACCAGGATTAACAATTACTAATGCGGTTTTAAGCGCTTTAGCAGTGGAACAAGTATGATAAATTTTAGGGGGCTCAAAATATGAATTTAATATGCGAAGGATATGATAATAGAGAATCAAATGTAGTTTTAAATGCTGCTACTGGTGGTGTTGGACCATTCCCGCTTTTTACCACTCCTCTTACAAACAACGTTCCAGTAGTTAGTGTTACAATTGATACTACAACACTTAGGGACCCTTCAGTATTACTATCATTTACTGCTCAAATAAATATGCCAGCAGAATTAAATGTAAATTTAGCATTTACTATAAAAAGATCTAATAATCAAGGGGCAGAACAAACAATAGGAGGAACCTACGTATTCTCATCAATGGCTGAATTACTTGAAGCAGAATCATTTGCATTTCAATTTTTAGATACTATAAATACAAAAGGAATTTACACCTATAGTGTTCAACTAGCTGCTAATTCTTTTATAGGTATAGCACCAGGCTTGACAATAACAAATGCAACACTAAGTGCATTAGCAGTAGGTTGATTTTTGAGCAGGGATTATTTCTTGTATTGATATAATCCCTGTATTTTTATTTAGAAATTAAAGAACAAATTAGATACATTTTGAATAAATATATTAATAGTAAGAAAATTTAAGGCTGGGGGATGGAGAATGAGTGTATTAAAGATTATACCATCTAAAGAAAGAACTATAATGAATGGAGTAGTACAGTTTTATCTAAGAAAATCTTTAATTGGTAATTTTCAGAACTCTTCAAAAATATATAAAAGTGTATATAGCTTCGAATTAAATGATTATGAAAATAGAGGGCACTTAAAGAAAATAACTCTTAATTTTTATTTAGAAAGCTTATTTAATTGTGAGAATTTAGATATAGGAATGACCTTAGTAAAGAAATATAGGGATAATAGTTTAATTAAAAGAGAGCTAAAGAAAATAGTTACACAAGAAGATACTAGAAAATACTTTAAAGTAGACTTAAGAAACGTTTTTGATGAGAAAGAATTAATGTTAACTGAAGAAATTTATTTAGGCGTATATAGTAATTCTATAAGTGGCATCGCCATATTCGAATCAAAAAATAGCTCAAATAGTCCCTTTATATTAATAGAATGGGAAGATAAAACTGAAAAAATACAGGGTAAAAGTGTTTTACAGGATTATAAAATAGTAAAAGTAAAGAATTATGAAGAAAACATAGATATGGAAAAAGATGAGCTAGAAAGTACATATGAAGATAAAGTTTGTGATGAAGATATTAAAATAGAGAAAACTACTGTGTTTAAGGAAATGGAAGAATTTGAAGAGGAGCTAGATAGTTCTGAGTTACAAGAGGTAGATGGAAATGATGAAGTGAATAAAAATATATTAGTGGAAGAACAGAACATAAAGGAGGATGAAGTAGAGGAGGAAATTGAAGAATGTAATGATAATAAATTATTAGAGGAAGTAGATAAATTAGAGAGTTTAGACGTAAGTACAAAATCACAAGGTGTTAATAAGTTTAAGGCAATATTTATTAAAAATAAAGTTTCAAATGAAAATATAAGTATATATAAAGAATTATTAAAAAGACTTATAGGAGAAAGCATTGAGGTAGAAGTTGAAGATAGAGAAGTAAGAATATTTAAGGGGATAGTTAATTCAATTAATGGAGACTATGTTCAATTAAAGAGAAATGAAGTATTTAATGTAATTTCAATATTTTATATATCAAAAATATCTGGTGGTGAAAAATTAAATCAGATTAGAATAGAAGATTTATATAGAAATAACTCTAACAAAACAAATGAAGGGCTCAATAGCGTACTATCATATTTAAAAGATAAAAATGTAAGTTTAATACTTGATGAATCTCCAATGAATATTGGAAAGGTTCAAATTCTAAATATATATGATGGAGCAGTAAAGGTTAAAAAAGTTAATAATTGCTTACATCCAAAGTACTACATTCTAAATACTCATTATATTAAGGTAATAGAAAATATTGCATTAGATGAAGAATATTTTAATAGAAGTATAGAAAAAATTGGACTTCATGGATAGTGAAGTCCATATTTGTTTTCATTTCTAATTGATTAATAATCAAAGCTATTATAAAATAATATAATGTCCAGATATAAATCTTACTAAAAATATGTATAGACTAATATATTTTTGTGAGTGAGGAGGAAGTAATGGAGGAGTACGTAATAAAAAAGGTTTTAAATAATAATGTTGTAATTGCTGAAAAAGATTCTAATGAATTTGTTTTAGTGGGTAAAGCTATCGGATTTAATACAACAAAAGGTACTAGACTTCCAGAAGACAAGATAGAAAATATATTTATAAAGCAATCATTTAAATCAAAAGAAAACTTTAATAGAGTTTTACAGGATATAAATGGTGAAATAGTAGGAATTTCAGAAGAAATAATCTCATTATGTGAAAAGGAATTAAATGTTAAAATCAATGGGGCAATACATGTATCCCTTCCAGACCACATCAATTTTGCAATTACAAGAGCAAATGAAGGAATACGAATTGAGAATCCATTTTTACATGAGTTAGAGGCTTTATACTCCAAAGAATATGTACTTGCTGAAAAAGCTTTAAATATGATAAATGAAAGATTTAATGTTAAATTACCTAATGATGAAATTGGTTTTATCTGCATGCATATTAATGCAGCTATAGGTGAGCAAGAAGTTGGAGCAACCTTAGCCTATACTAAAAAAATAGGTGAAATTATGGATTTCTTATATAGGCTTTTAGGAAAAGCACCAGATAGAGGCTCTCTAAGTTATGTTAGAACAATTACTCATTTGAATTTTATGATTGAGAGAGTTATGAATAAGAAATTCATTAAGAATAATTTGCTTGACATAATAAAAAAAGAATTTTATAATCAGTACGATATTGCGATTAAGATTGCAATTAAAATGGAAAACTTATTTTCTATTAAGATTCCAGAAGATGAGATAGGATATATCGCTCTTCATATAAATAGAATTAAAGAATTATAAGTAGTGTTACTATTAAATTAGGCACGAGCTTAAAGAAATAACTATGGGATAGTTATATTCTTTTGCTCGTGCTTTTCTTTTTGTTTTTATACTGAAGTAAATAAATAACTAATAATATTTTTGCTTCAGATATATATTTTTTATACATAAAACATAGGAGGAATCATAATGAAGAAACTATTTTCAGTGCTTCAAAAGATAGGTAAATCATTAATGTTACCAGTATCAGTTTTACCAGCTGCTGGTTTACTATTAAGATTTGGACAACCAGACTTACTAAATATACCTTACATGGCTCAAGCTGGTGATGCAATATTCACTAACTTACCAATGATATTTGCTGTTGGTGTAGCCATAGGATTTTCAGGGGGAGAAGCTGTAGCTGCTTTAGCTGCTGTAGTAGGTCAATTAATATTACAAGCAATTATAAAAGTAGCAAGTGCTAATGCTGCTTTAGCGTTAGCAACAAAAACTGCATCAGAGCAACATGTTTCATTAGATGCTTTTGTTAACTCAGCAGCATATGCTGACGTAGTATCAAAAACAACTATTAATATGGGTGTTTTTGGTGGAATAATAATAGGTTTAATTGCAGGTGCTTTATATAATAGGTTCCATGATATAAAATTACCTCAAGTATTAGGATTTTTTGGAGGAAAAAGATTTGTTCCAATTATAACATCTATTGCAGCTTTAATATTTGCAACAATTGGAGTACAAGTATGGGGACCAATTCAAGATGGAATTAATACATTTTCACAATGGGCAAGTACATCAGTCTTAGGACCAGCATTTTATGCTGCTGGTAAGAGATTACTTATTCCCGTTGGATTACATCATATGTACTATCCAGCATTCTTATATCAATTTGGTGAATATGTTTCTAATGGTGTAACTTACTTTGGTGACTCAGGAAGGTATTTCCATGGAGATCCAAATGCGGGTATATTTATGGCTTCAGAATATCCAGTATTAATGTTTGGACTTCCTGGAGCAGCTGTTGCTATGATTGCAGCTGCAAAAAAAGAGAACAGAAAGAAAGTTGCAGGTATGATGATTTCAGCAGCATTTGTTGCTTTCTTAACAGGAATAACTGAGCCAATAGAATTCTCTTTCATATTCGTAGCACCAATACTATTTGTATTCCATGTTGCAGCAGCATTTTTATCTGGAATAATTACTAGCTTATTACATATAAGATTAGGATATACATTCTCAGCATCATTTATAGACTATTTATTAGGATTTAAATTTGCAGGACATCCATTACTTATTTGGTTAGTAGGTATAGCATATTTTGTATTATACTTTGTTGTATTTTACTTTACAATTAAAGCTACAAATGCTAAAACACCAGGTAGAGAAGATGAAGACGAAAATGCAATAGCACCGATTAATGTCAAAGGAAGCGAAAGAGCAGCAAAGGTACTAGAGGCAATAGGTGGAAAAGATAATATAGAAGTTTTAGATGCTTGTATTACAAGATTAAGACTTACTTTAAAAGACCCTTCAGTAGTTGACCAGGCGACACTAAAAGCTCTTGGAGCAGCGGGTATATTAGTTGCAGGAAGTAATGTTCAAGCAATTTTTGGAACTGAAGCAGAAAAAATTAAAGATGACATAAAAGCTATAATTGCTAATGGCGGATACGTTCCAACTACAAATGCAGTTCAAGCTAATGAAATAGTAGAAGATACTAAAAAAGTAGCTAGCGGAACAGTAGCTAATTTATCAAATCCAATTGATGGAGAAATAGTTACCTTAGATAGAGTACCAGATGAAGTTTTTGCAGGTAAAATGTTAGGGGACGGATTTGCAATAATTCCAGTAGGAAATGAAGTACATGCACCAGCTGATGGAGAAGTTAGAGTAGTATTCCCAACTAAGCATGCAGTAGCAATTGAAACTATTGATGGGCTTGAAATATTGATTCATGTTGGTATTGATACAGTTGAATTAAATGGTGAGGGTTTCATAGCTCACGTAAGACAAGGAGATAAAGTTAAAAAGGGTGATTTATTATTAACTTTTGATCAAGATATAATTAAAGAAAAAGCTAAGAGTAATATTACCCCAGTGATTGTTACAAATATGGATGTTGTAAAAGAAATTAACGTTCAATTAGGAAACAAAAAGAATGGGGAAATTTCTGTAGATATAACTTTAAATTAATAAAGAAAGGCTTCTCAAGGTAATTTTGAGAAGCCTTTTAACTATACAATTTCGTTTTGATGATTGTAATCAAATTCCTTAGGATCTTGAGAATTTACTCCTTTTTTAAACTCATCTAAACCAATTCTCTCAATAAAGTCGCTAACTTTTTCTCCAAAGCTTGCATTCTTTTGATAAAAAGCAAATATTTTCTCTACTAATTCATAAGCTGTTTCTTCTGTGACATCTATGGCAATTATGTCTGCAATTCTAGGATTATAGCCAGAAGATCCACCAGCAGTTACTCTAAAACCAGTTTTGTCAGCAATTACACCAACATCTTTTGAATAAACGCCACCACAGGCATTTCTACAACCTGCAACTCCAATTTTAGCCCTATTAGGCATAGATGCTCCGTGAAACTTTTTTGAAAGTCTCATTCCAATAGTCATGGTATTTGCCTTTGATCTTTTACAGAAGGCAGCAGGGCATATTTCAACATTTTTTACTGAGTAAATATTTTTAACAGCTGGTTCCATGCCTAGTTCATTCCAAATATTTTCTAAATCTTCTTCCTTAAGATTAGTAATTAATATTCTTTGTCCAGAAGTTATTTTTAGAACTGCATTATATTTTTTTGCTACTTCAGCTATTTTTATAAGATTGTCAGGAGTAATAAATCCACCAGGGATATGTGGTGTTATCCCAAAAGTCCTTTTCCCATCTCTAACTTTTTGTAAATTACCATAGTGTGGCATATCCTCATCCTCCAATTAATATCATTAGTTTAACTTAAAACCTATATATCAGTATTTTAATATATAAATAGTATTTTGTCTGTAATCTAAGATACATTTAAAAATTAAATTGAAACATAATAAACTTGAGGTGATTATATGTTTATACCTAAGAGAGTGATATTCGAAAATGATGCATTAAATTATCCTTTAGGAGAAGAATTATTAGAAAGATTCAAATCCAATAGTGATATCGAAATAATGTACTCTAAAAATGGAAGAATCACAGGTATTCCAGGTACAAATCCTAGTGAGAAATATTTAGAGAGCAAAAGTACATTAGTTGTTGGAGTTAGAAAAACTTTAGATTTTCAGTCCTGTAAGCCTTCTGCACATTATCAATTACCATTAGTAAGTGGTTGTATGGGAATGTGTGAATACTGCTATTTAAATACTCAAATGGGGAAGAAGCCCTATATAAAGATTCATGTGAACATTGAAGAGATTTTAGAAAAAGCTCAGAAATATATAAATGAAAGACTACCTGAAATTACAATATTTGAAGGAGCTGCAACTTCAGACCCTGTACCTGTAGAAGGATATACGGGAGCATTAAGAACAGCAATTGAATATTTTGGGGAAAATACTAATTCAAAATTCCGCTTTGTGACTAAATACAATGATATAGATGGACTCCTGAATTTAAAACATAATGGAAGGACAACAATAAGATTTAGCATAAATGCAAGTGAAGTTATTCGGAAATTTGAGCATAATACATCACTTTTAGATGAAAGGCTTGATGCTGCATTAAAAATATCAAAGGCTGGTTATCCATTGGGATTTATTATAGCGCCTGTTTTCTTATATGACAGTTGGAAAGAGGATTATAATATACTAATGGACAAAATTGATAAGATGTTTATGGGGAAAAATTTAATGTTTGAAGTTATATCCCATAGGTTTACTAAAAGAGCAAAAGATAATATATTAAGTATTTATCCCAAAAGCATATTACCTATGGAGGAGGAAATAAGAAAATTTAAGTACGGACAATTTGGTTATGGTAAGTATGTTTATAAAGATGACGAATTAAAAGAGATGAAGGAATTTTTTAAACAGAGAATAGCTAAGAACTTTGGAGAGGGAGCTATAAATTATATAATATAGAAGATGAGGACTAATCAGTTTTTGATTAGTCTTTTATCATTCCATGGGTTTAAATGTAAATATTGACAAAAAATATTATAAGTGATACTGTGTGTATATACGATATACACAGTTGAGAAATTGAAAGGAGGAGTTTATGAATATAAACATTGATTATAGCAGTGATTTGCCTATGTATGAACAGATTAAAATTTGTATAAAAGAAAATATACTTTTAGAAAAAGTGAAATTTAATGAAGCTCTTCCTTCAGTAAGACAATTATCTAAAGAATTAAATATTAGTACAATTACCACCAAAAGAGCATATATGGACTTGGAACGTGAGGGGTATATATACACCATTTCAGGTAAAGGGACATTTGTAAATTGTGTTGATACCACTAAGCTTTTAAAAGAGAAGAGAGAGAAACTTATAGATGAATATAAGATAAAAGTACTTGAGATTAAAGAAGCTGGGGTCAGTAAAGAGAGCATTATGAAAATAATTGAAGAGCTATATAGGGGGTAATTATTTTGGAGAATATACTAGAGGTTAAAAATTTAAGCAAAGAATTTCATGGATTTAAGTTGGATAATATATCCTTCAATCTTGAAAAAGGTAGCATAATGGGATTTGTGGGTGAAAATGGAGCTGGAAAGACAACAACAATAAAATTGATTTTAAATACCATAGGGAAATCATCAGGAGATATAAAAATAATTGGTAAGGATAATGTTAAAGATGAGGTATATGTAAAATCACAAATTGGATATGTACCAGATGAAAGCTATTTCATGGAAGGTTCTACTTTGATAAATCATTCTAAAGCTATAAAAACTTTTTATGAAGGTTGGAACGAAGATAAATTTAGAAGATATGCATCCTTGTGGAAGCTGCCATTAGATATTAAGATAAGCGAATTTTCTAAAGGTATGAAGACTAAAGCAATGATAGCACTAGCATTAGCACATGAACCTAAACTATTAATATTAGATGAGCCTACAGCAGGGCTTGATCCAGTTGCTAGGATTGAAGTGCTAGATATGCTTAGAGAATTTGTAGAAGATGGTGAACGATCTGCATTTTTCTCAACACACATAACGTCTGATTTAGACAAGATTGCTGATTATATTACTGTGATTCACAAGGGGAGAATATTACAAAGTATAGCAATGGATAAATTTGAGGAAGATTTCATCTTATTATC
Source organism: Clostridium sp. YIM B02551 (assembly GCF_022324735.1). Lineage (NCBI taxonomy): Bacteria > Bacillati > Bacillota > Clostridia > Eubacteriales > Clostridiaceae > Clostridium > Clostridium sp. YIM B02551. The sequence continues at coordinate 10,200 of NZ_JAKGTF010000006.1, forward strand.
AGCGGGAATTGAAGAACTTAAAGGGTTAGATAAAGAATTTATAGGATTAAGAAAAGGTGAAGTTACTTTTGAAGGACTTATCTTAAGAGAAAAAGCAAATAGATATTTTGCTAATATTAGAGGAAATAAACCCAATGTTGAAAATCTATTAACCTTCAGTGTATGGGGGAATTAGCTATGAGTAGAGTATTTAAGATAATAAAAGTTCATTGGAATCTTCTTGATGGACTTTATAAATTTTTGACGATATTTTATATAATAATATTGACCATGATGGCCCAGCTAGATTATAAAGTTATAAAGGGGGATATTGAATACTATATAAATACTAATAAGTATGTAAACTTTTCAAGTACAATTTCACAAAGCTTAAGTTTAATATCATTTTGTATAATTTTATATACTTTTTTTATTAAACGAGACCCTATTGTTAAAAAATATAGAAAATACTATAACAGGGATTTCTTTGTGCAATTGCCTATACTTAAAAAAGATTTACTTAAAGGGAAGTTTTTATTATATATAGTAGCAAGCATTCCAGCATTGTTTGTAATAATGACTTTTATAACTTTAAATATTTATTATGGAAAAACGAATGTTGTATCAGCTTACTCAGGTTTACTAGTTTTATTATTTTTTCTATGGTTTTTAGCTGCAAGTATTTCAAACTTATTTGAAGAAATATATACAGGTAGATTTAGCATATTCAAGTTTTTAGATATGGCTTTTATTCTCATAATTAACTTCTATATAATATATTCATTTACTTCTAAGTTTATAGATTATGGAACTATAGCTAATGATGCAATTATGTTTAATTCATTAGGAGAGGGATTTGTTCCTATCTTAAAGCTTTGTAGATATATTGGTGGTGCTTGGGGAATACCTGTAATTATCATCTCTATTCTAATAAGTTACTTTATTAGCTGTAAGTTACCTATTTATATTTCAAGTAAGAAGGAGAATTTAAAATGAAGAGTCTAGTTTTGAATTACTTTAAAATGATAAAAGCAGGATTCTTTCATAGAATATTTTTATTGTTATTGTGGTTAATAATTCCTTCTATCCTAGAGATAGTAGGGGAAGGAGCTAATTTAGCAAGCGTATTTATATTATGTACAATTGCACTTATTATACTTACAAGAATAATGGAGGAGACATTAGAAGGATATACATTTTACTCAGCTATTCCTATAAAAACAAAGGATATAGTGAAATATATGTATATGAATACCTATATAATATTTATAATTGGATTGACAATAAACTTAATTTTTTCATATATAGCTAAGAAGCCAGTATCAATGCAATATATAACATCAATAGCAATGATATTATTACTTACTAATGTATTTTATTCATATTATCCTATTCGAGGCCATTTAGACGCTATCTTTATGAGTGAGAAAGTAATATCTTTTAATGGTGTCATTACTGTAATTCTATTCGTGTTAACATTTTTATTAGAGTTGATTTTTAATTCATCCATAAATCAAAGCAGCCTACTAATCTTTCAGTGGATATTAATTATAGGAATACTTTTGACCTCCTTAGGAACAATAAAAATTTCCTATAGAGCAACGTTGAAAAGAATAATGGAATAGATACTAATATTAATTAATAAAAAGTAGTTGAAAAACGCAGAAATTAGAAATATAATTATATTGAATAAATGTTCAATCAAAAAAAGAGGGGTAATATGCCAAGAACAGAAGAGCAAAATAAAGAAATACTTGATAAAAGAAAAGAAGAAATATTAGAAGCTGCCCTTGAGGAGTTTTCACGTAAAGGATATAGTGGCACTAAAATTTCAGATATTGTAAAAACGGCAGGTATAAGTCAAGGTTTATTATATCATTATTATAAATCCAAAGATGAACTTTACGTAGCAGTAATAGAAAAATCTACAGAATCAGCAATGATGTTAACACAATTTGTAGTACAACATAAAATACAAGGATGGAAGGCTTTAGTTATAATGACCGAGTCAATACTTGAGTGGTTAAAACAAGGTGGGGAAGGAAAATCAAGATTCTTTTTTATGCAACAAGCGGCTATGCTTGAACCGATGCCAGAAGAGGTTAAGGCTGCTTTGATGAAATCAATGAGAATGAATGAGTTTACAGCTAATTTAATTAAACAAGGGCAAGAAGAGGGAAAAGTAGTACCTGGAAACCCTATAGAAATTGCGACAGTTTTTTGGTCAGTTATGCAAGGAATAATTATGAATAACGTAGTTATGGAGAACATAGGGTTAAAAGAGGAAATAGTTATACCAGAGGCAGAAGTTATATTAAGAACAATTAGAAAATTTGGCTAATTTAAATTAGCCATTAATTTTAATTTATTATTGAATGAATAGTTAATCTAAAAATAAAAGGGGAGTTTGTTATGAAAAAAGTTATTATTATTGGGGCTGGAATTTCAGGTTTAAGTGCAGGAATATTCGGCAGGAAATGTGGATTTGATACAGAAATTTATGAGATGCATTCAATCCCAGGGGGGGAGTGTACTGGTTGGAATAGAAAGGGGTATCATTTCGATAACTGCATCCATTGGCTTACAGGAACAAATAAAGAAGCAGATTTATATAAGGTATGGGAAGCTGTAGGAGCGTTACGAAATATTGAAATATATCAATTTGAATATCTTTTTTCTGTGAGAGTTAATAATAAAACTATTTATTTTTTTAGAGACATTAATAAGTTTAAAGAACATTTGCTTGAAATAGCTCCAGAGGACAGTGAAGAAATATTAAAGTTTATAGAGATTATAAAAAAAGTTCAAGTATGCAAACTTCCAACTAAAAAACCAATGGATATGATGAATATTATAGATTATATTAAAATTATCAAAAATTATGGTGGTGCAGGGAAATATGTTGCTGAATTAAGTAAGTTGTCTATAGAAGAGTATGTAAGTAGATTTAAAAGTGAAATTATAAAAAAAGCTATTATAGAAACTTTACCTAAAGAATATAGTGCCTTAGCGTTATTCTTCACATTGGGAACATTCACATCAGGTGATGGAGGGTGGCCTAAAGGAGGATCATTAGCAATGGCTTCTAGAATGGAGCAGGAATACAAAGGCTTGGGTGGTAAGATAGAATATAACTCAAGGGTAAAGCGAGTTATTGTAGAAGATGGAGAAGCTAAAGGAATTGAACTTGCAAATGGAAAGAGTGTATCAGGAGATTATATAATTTCAGCTATTGACGCAAATATGTTGCTAAGAAATTTGTTAGGAAATAAAATCAGTGACAAGGTTTTTGACACTCAATTTAATAATCCTGCAAAATACCCTATTCATAGTAGTGTGGATATAGGGATAGGCGTTAAATGTGATTTATCAAATAGAGATCACTCTGTTAACGTTCAGGTAGAACCATTTAAATGTGGAAGCTTAGAGGTAGATAGAATAGGAATTAAGCATTATTGTTATGAAGAGGATTTTTCTCCTAAAGGTTGTTCAACAATAAAAATTAATATAATAGGGGATGACTATAATTATTGGAAAGATTTAAAAGATAATAATGAACAACAATATTACAATGAAAAAGATAAGTTAGCAAAAGAAGTTCTCAAAAGAATCGAATTAATATACCCAGAAACAAAAGGTAATTTTGAAGTATATGATGTATGTACTCCTGTAACTTATGAACGTTATTGTGGTGCTTATAAAGGTTCATGGATGGCATTCGATATGCTCCCTAATGTTAAAAAGCTGAATCATGGTGGAATAATAAAGGGAATAAACAACTTATATGTGGCTGGGCAATGGATTTCAACACCTGGAGGATTGCCAACGGCAGTAGTATCTGGTAAATGGGCAATTCAAAAAGTATGTAGAAGAGAAAAAGTGAAATTCAATTTTGAATATTAATTAAGAAAAATATTTTTAAAATTCTTAATATATTGTTAAAGACTATTGCAATTAATTGATTAATTGATTATAATATAAAAAATAACAAGATATCTAAAGATAATGATAAGGAAGAGTACACTTAATTGACTTTTAAGAGAGCTAAAGATTTGGTGGAACTTTGGTAAGAAGATTTAGTGGAAGCAGCCTTTGAATCTTACATTGAAAAATAAGAATTTCATTCTTAACTAGATAGTAACGTATCCTCACGTTATAGAGGTGGAATATATTTATATATTCTAGCTGAGTGAGCAATTTTATTGCTTATTAGGGTGGTACCGCGGAGTTATTCCTTCGTCCCTTTATTGGGATGAAGGATTTTTTTATTTTCTAAATTAAAGAATATTAAAAATTAGGGGGCATTAGAATGGAAGAAATATTAGAAATTTTAGAGAAGAATAGTAGGTACACAGATGAACAAATAGCCACAATGGCAGGAAAATCTGTAGAAGAGGTTAGAGATGCCATTAGGGATTTTGAAGAAAGAAGTATAATTGCTGGATATACAACATTAATTAATTGGGAAAATACAGGTAAGGAAACAGTCACTGCATTAATAGAGGTGAAGGTTACTCCACAAAGAGGTGAAGGCTTTGATAAGGTTGCAGAAAGAATATATAATTTTCCACAAGTTAAAGCTTGTTACCTTATGTCAGGTGGTTTCGATTTAACAGTTATAATTGAAGGAAAAACTATGAAGGAAGTTGCTCTTTTCGTTTCAGAGAAGCTAGCTGTGCAAGAGTACGTATTAAGTACAGCAACTCACTTTGTGTTAAAAAAATATAAAGATCATGGAACAATATTTAAGGAGAAACAAATAGATGATAGGGAGGCAATATTTATATGATATTAGAAAATATGATTTTAGATAATGTGAAAAATATGCCTCCATCTGGTATAAGAAAATATTTTGATTTGATTAATGAAATGGAGGATGTTATTTCATTAGGAGTAGGGGAACCGGATTTTGTAACCCCATGGAATGTGAGGGAAGCAGGTATTTATTCACTTGAGCAAGGACATACACACTATTCTTCAAATGCTGGTTTTATTGAGTTAAGATATGAGATATCAAAATACCTTAATAGAAGATTTAATCTGCAGTATGATCCTAAAGAAGAAATTATAGTTACAGTAGGAGGAAGTGAAGGAATAGATATTGCGTTAAGAGCATTAGTTGGTCCTGGAGATGAAGTAATCGTTCCTGAACCAAGTTTTGTAGCATATAAGGGTTGCACTGCTTTTACTGGAGCTACAGCAAAAGTGTTAAACTTAAGGGCAGAAGATGAATTTAAGTTAACTCCTGAAATATTAGAAAAAGCGATAACACCAAAAACAAAAGTAGTAATAGTACCATTTCCTAACAATCCAACTGGGGCTATAATGACAAGAGAAGAGCTCTCCGGTATTGTAGATGTATTAAAGGATAAAGATATAATTGTAATTTCAGATGAAATATATGCAGAATTATCTTACGGAAATGAGCATGTTTCAATAGCATCTTTCCCAGAAATGAAGGAAAAAACTTTAGTTATAAATGGATTTTCAAAGGCTTATGCTATGACTGGTTGGAGATTAGGGTATATATGTGGACATCCGGTATTAATTGATGCTATGAAGAAAATACATCAATATGCTATAATGTGTTCACCAACAACAGCTCAATACGCTGCTATAGAAGCATTAAAGAACTCAGATGCAAGTGTTGAGGAAATGGTTAAGGAATATAATAGAAGAAGACGGGTATTAGTTGATGGATTTAGAAAGATGGGCTTGGAATGTTTTGAACCATTAGGAGCTTTTTATGTATTTCCAAGCATAAAATCCACAGGAATGTCTTCAGATGAATTTTGTGAAAAGCTGCTTATGGAAGAAAAGGTATTAGTGGTTCCAGGAAATGCATTTGGTGACTGTGGAGACGGATTCATTAGAGCATGTTATGCTTCATCTATGGACAATATTATGGAAGCATTAAGTAGAATAGAAAGATTTCTTAAAAAGCATAATAGTTAATTATTTAAGGATTACTGTGATATATCTCAGTAGTCCTTATATTTGCAAATAGAAGGTGATAAAAGTGAAAAAATTAAAGATAGTTATTGCTCCAGATTCATTTAAAGAAAGCATAGATGCCTTTAATGCAGCAGAAGCAATAAAAGAAGGATTTATTAAAGTATTTCCTGAAGCAGATTATGAGGTTATTCCCATGGCTGACGGGGGAGAGGGGACTTCAGAAGTAATCATAAATGCCCTTAATGGAGAATTTATTGATGCAAATATAACAGGCCCTTTAGGAAATATAATAGAAAGTAAATTTGGATATATAAACGAAGAAGATAAAGCAGTAATAGAAATAGCAGCTGCATGTGGTCTTGCTTTAGTTCCCCTAGAAAAGAGAAATCCCTTAAATACTACGAGTTTTGGAGTAGGTGAAATGATACTAAAAGCATTAGATAAAGGTGCTAAGCGTATTCTTATTGGGTTAGGTGGATCTTCAACAAATGACGGTGGCCTTGGTATGTTAGTAGCATTAGGGGCCAAAGTTTATGATAATGAAGGAAATACTATAAAGGGATATGGACAGGAATTAATTAAAGTAAATAATATAGATTTTACTTCAATAGATAAAAGAATTTATGAAGTAAATATTGAAGTTGCATGTGATGTTGAAAATCCATTAATAGGAGAGAAGGGTGCTACCTATACATTTGGACCACAGAAGGGAGCAACAACTCAGATAATGCAAGAGTTAGAGTTAGGCATGAAAAACTATTCTAATAAAATAAAAGCATCTGCAGGTATTGATATTGGGAATATACCCAAAGCTGGCGCAGCTGGAGGGTTAGGAGCTGCATTTATGCTAATTGGAGGAAATATGAAAAAAGGAATAGATATAGTGCTAGAAAATATCAAGTTTGAAGAAAGAATAAAGAATGCTGATTATATAATCACTGGAGAAGGAAGTATTGATTCTCAGACTAAGTATGGAAAAACTGTAGCTGGAATAGCAAAAATGGCAAAAGTAAATAACATCCCTGTTATTGTAGAAGCAGGAAGAGTTAGTGACTATATTTCAGAACTCTATGAGATGGGAGTGACTGCAATTTTTGGAATTATTGATGAACCTAAAACATTAGAAGAAGCATTATTAGATGGATACAATTCACTAAGAAAAGAATCAGAAAATATAGCAAGGTTATTAGCAGTAAAAAAGAACTAAAAAAGTCGTTGTCCAAAAATTACTTTTGAGACAACGACTTTTTATAGTAAACTTAATTTATTCTTGTTTGATATCAGGCATGGATAAGTTATTAGTTGAACTTAAAACCCTGTATTTTAACTAATTATACCCTCATTAATTAATTGAATTGCAGCTTCTTTCTCAACAGGTCTACTAAAATAGTATCCTTGAATTTTATCACAATTATAATTATCTAAAAATCTTAATTGGTCTTGAGTTTCAACTCCCTCAGCAACAACATTCAAATCCATCTTGTGTCCTATATCTATTATATTCTCTACTAAAGAACTTTTATTGGAAATGATTATATCATCAATAAAACTTTTATCTATTTTTAAGGTTGTTATAGGTAGTTGCTTTAAATAACTAAGGGAAGAATAACCTTTTCCAAAATCATCTAAGGCTATTTTTACTCCCATTCCACGAAGCTGTTCTAATTTACTATTTATTAATTCATAAGATTCTATAAATATTGACTCAGTTATTTCAATTTCTAGTTGTGCTGGTGAAACTGATGTTTCATTTAATATTCTAAGAACAGTATCTATAAAATCACTTTGCATTAACTGAATAACAGAAACATTAACTGAAATATAACAATCACTATTATGATTTGTATAGATTTCTTTAATAAATTCACAAGCAGTTTTTAATACCCAAGTACCTATTTCGATTATTTTATGATTCTCTTCAGCGATGCTAATAAAATCTAGAGGAGAAACAAAACCAAGTTCAGGGTTGTTCCATCGAATTAGAGCTTCAAAACTAGATATTTTATTAGTTTTTAAATTAACTTGTGGTTGATAATGTAGATAAAACTCATTTCTATTAATGGCATCTCTTAAATGTCTTTCTATTTTCATTCGTCCGACAACTTCTTTATTCATGCCATCATTGTAAAATGTATAGTTGTTCTTACCTAATTTCTTTGAGTTATACATTGCTATATCTGACTTTGTTAACAATTCATCTAAATCTAAACCATCCTTAGGGAAAAGTGATATACCTAAGCTTGTTGTGATTTGGACTAGATTATTATTTAAATTAAAAGGTTCACTAAAGATATTAAGGATAGATTCGGAGAAGTCTTTTACGTGTTCATGACTAGGTATATCTTTCATAAATATGATGAATTCATCTCCACCTAGGCGTATTAATGTATCTTCATCACCTAAAGTTCTCATTAATCTGTCACCAATAGCACTGATTAATATATCACCAAAACTATGACCTAATGTATCATTTATATATTTAAAATTATCTATATCTAAAAATATAAGTGCACTTTCTATTTCTGAGTTGTTTGAACTTTCTAGCTCTAATGATTCATTTACGACTCGATATAAATACTGTCTATTAGGAAGATCAGTTAAGAAATCATGATAAGCCATATATTCTAGCTTGTGTTGGTATTCTTTTAGTTCAGATATATCTTTATGTGATGCCACAACTCTATAAGGATCACCATTTTTATCGTAAATTGTTTTACCAGTAGAAATCATCCAGATGTAAGAGCCAGATTTAGTTTTAATTCTATATTCAATTGTATAGGAGTCTGTTTTTCTAGCCCAATGATCTTTGATTATAGTATCTATGCTTGAAGTATCTTCTACGTGTATTAGTTCTTTAATGTTAATAGAATTAAATTCATCTCTAGAATAGCCTAAGAGCTCGAACCATCTATCAGAAAAGTGCATGGTGTTATCATTAACTCTCCAGTCAAATAAAGCATCAGATGAAGCTTCAGAAATTAGTTTGTAGAGTTTTTCGCTTTCCTTTAAGTTTTCTTCACTAATAGCAAGCTCATCATATTTTTCTCTTAATTCTTCCTCAAGAGCAGTTATTTCTTCATAGGAAGCTTCAAGTTCTTCGTAGTTGCTTGTTAAATCTAACTCGTATTCCCTTCTTGCAGCACCAGCTTTGTTTAAAGAGTCGGCTAGTAGTCCAATTTCATCCTTAGTTTTTATATCAATATTATGATCTAAATTCCCCTCTGTAATTGATTTTGCAAAAGATACTAACTTCTTTAATTGTTCAGAGATGACTGAAGCTATATGAATTCCTAAGATAATAGCAATAATTAAACCTGATATACCAAAAAAAATTGTAGAAATAAGTGTACTCATATATAAATTCTCATTTTCGGCTTGAGATTCTTTTGCTAAATCTAAATTAAATTGTATATAATCATCTGTGTTTTTAATTATATTATTGCTAAGTGCATTTAACTTGGAGTATGTCTTAGAAGCCTCATCATAATTGCCTTCATCCAAATAATTAAATAGATCCTTTCTGTAGTTTCTATAATCTTTTAAGATTAAGGTAAATTCATTAAAAAGTTCTTGATCCTTAACTTCGGAGATGGTTTGCGAATAATCATTTAGAAGAGAATCATCTTGATTTTTTAAATATTCAATTTCGTTCCTTAAGTTAACATATGTACCTTTGTCTTTTTCATTTATGATTTTATATATATCAAAATTAATTTGTATCAAATTTGATTTTATAGCAGAAATATTTTTCATAGCTTGAAAGTTTCTTTTATATAAATCATTAGAATTTTCATTTAACTTACCAATGTTTCTTATTCCTATAAAACCTACGATCCCACTAAATAGGGCTACAATTATAAATGATAAAGTAAGCTTTTTCTTAATTTTTAAATTATAAAACCAGTTCATTATTTATCTCCTTAATTATATGGTTTTTTATATGGGAAACTTAATTTATCCTTGTTTGATATCAGGCACGAATAAATTATTGGTTGAACTTAAAAAAATGTAGTTTAAAACTATATTTAAAATTAAATGTGGATCTCAGTAGTTATTAATTTTTAGTAAATAATAGTTGCAAATAATAAAATTATATAATATACAGTATTCAATATCAATAAAATTCAAGTTATTGGGTACTACTTATTATTATACAATAGTATATACTTTTATAAAATAAATTTATATTGATTTATAAGATATTAAGATCATTGATTTATTTGTAAATTTATAATTTTAATATCTTCATAATATAATTAAAAAATGGTATGATATAGAAATGATAGAGTGGATGTGAAATATTCTTATGCTAGATTGTATATAATAAAAAAGAAATGGCTATTGGAGGTAAACTTAAGATGTTAAAAATATGGGGAAAAGTAATTAAGGAAAATAGGATTATTAAAGATGAGGTAGCTATTTCAGATATAGAGGGAACATATCAAGAGAACTTGAAAGTATGCATAAACGAACTTTGCTATAAGTTCGATATAGCTAAACCTTATTGGCTGCCTAGCAATCTTGATGAGTATAATAAGAGAAGCAAGACAAGTTTTAATGATGATAATTTTATTGAAGAAATTGATTTTGATAGATTTATGATTGAAGAAATTGATTTTAAGGATTGAGTTACATAGATAATTCGACCCTTTTTAATTTTGAAACATAATTAATTATGTGGAGGTAAGTATATGAAATTTATGAAGTTGTTATTAATATTTATACCAATAAGTATAGTTGGGGAGTTTTTACACTTTTCTCCTACAATAATGTTTATATTGGCGGCGTTAGCTATAGTACCATTAGCAGGGTTAATGGGTGAGGCAACAGAAGAAATATCGTACTACACAGGGCCGAAACTAGGAGGATTTCTAAACGCGACATTTGGAAATGCAACAGAACTCATTATATCATTTTTTGCATTAAAAGAGGGACTGTTTGATGTTGTTAAAGCTTCAATTGCTGGTTCCGTTATAGGAAATATACTATTAGTACTTGGAGCAAGTATGCTTGCAGGTGGATTAAAATTTAAAACTCAAACGTTTAATAAAAAAATTGTGGAAGTATCTTCAAGTATGTTGCTATTTGCAGTTATTGGGCTTAGTATCCCTGCAATTTTCACACATACATTAAAATCAGAGTTGTTAAATACTCAATATGAAGGATTGAGTGTGGCAGTTGCCGTTATTATGATAATTATTTATCTATTTAGTTTATATTTTAACTTTTTTACACATAAAGATCTTTATGTATTAAATGATGAAGAGCAAAGAGAAGCAAATTGGTCGTTAAAGAAATCTATTTTTGTATTAATTGCAGCAACTGTGTTAATAGCTATAGAAAGTGAATTTTTAGTTAGTGCAGTTGAACCTATGACTGAAGCGCTAGGCTTAAGCACATTCTTTGTAGGAATAATATTAATACCTATTATTGGAAATGCAGCTGAGCATAGTACAGCTGTAGTAATGGCTATCAAAAATAAGATGGATGTATCAATAGAGATTGCAATAGGATCTAGTTTACAGATTATACTATTTGTTGCACCTGTATTAATATTCTTAAGTCTACTATTTACTCCAATGAGTATAATATTTAATGAATTTGAATTGATTTCTCTCGTGGTATCCGTGCTTATAGCGAATAGAGTAGCAAGTGACGGAGAGTCAAACTGGTTAGAAGGAGTTCAGCTTCTAGCTGTTTATTTTATAATAGGAGCATCATTCTTTATAATTTAAATATAGAACGGTTCGTAACTGATTTTGTTAATCTAGTTGCGAACCGTTTAATTTATCCTAAGAATTCAGGAATTTCCTTATTCTCGGAAGTTATAGCTTTTTTTACTATTGTAAGATTGATTTTGTTGTCTATTTTACGTAAATCAACAGTGTATTTACAATTGCACTTATTACATATTAAATAATCTGTTTCACTTAAGTTTTCTCTATTATCAAATAGAAATGATGATTCCCTAGATTTTATATATGAATTCATTAAATCAGAAGAAGAGGTTATATCATAGGTATATTCATAGGTTGCTCTTCTTTTTAACTTAAATTCTGTTCCATTACATTCTTTGCATACTAAGGTTTCTAATGTATCCATCTTTATCCTCCAATTGATTCAAAATTGCATATTATGGATTATTATGCTTAAAAAGTAGTATTACCTTTTTGAAATTTATAATACCTAAAAGTACATATTATGACAAAGTAATTTCTAGAATTATACAAAACCAATATAAATAATCGAGTTATGCTATAATTTTAAAAAAAATAGTGTTATAATCTTTTGTAGATTTAAATTTTGACATATGAAGGAGTGGAATTATGGCTTACAAAGATTTACATAATTTTGTGAATCACTTAGAAAATAATAATGAACTAAAAAGAATATCCACAGAAGTAGATTCTTATTTAGAAATAACAGAAATAGCTGATAGGGTATCTAAAGAATATGGACCAGCACTGTTATTTGAGAATGTTAAAAATTCGAAATATCCAGTATTAATTAATGCCATGGGAACTTATGAGAGAATGGCTATGTCACTTGGCGTTGAAAAATTAGATGACATAGGTAATGATATATCTGAATTTATTGATATGACAAATTACTTAGGACTTATGAATAAATTTAAGTCACTACCAAGACTTACAAGATTAGCTACGGTATTTCCTATAAAATTACCTACTAAAGGCGCATGCCAAGAGGTAATAGAAATGGATCCAGATTTGAGCACGTTGCCAATATTACATTGTTGGCCGCAAGATGCAGGAAGATTTGTAACATTGCCTTTAGTTTTTACCAAAGACCCTGAAACTGAAACACAAAATGTAGGAATGTATAGACTTCAAGTTTTTGATAAAAATACTACTGGGATGCATTGGCATTTACACAAAGATGGAAGAGAAATATATGAAAAATATAAATTAAAAGGTGGCAAGATGCCTGTATCAGTAGCATTAGGATGTGATCCTGCAATCACATACTCAGCAACTGCGCCATTACCAAAGATGATAGATGAAATGATGTTTGCAGGATTTTTAAGAAAGTCTCCAGTAAAACTAGTTAAATCTATTACTAATGATATTTATGTACCAGCTGATGCTGAATTTGTAATAGAAGGATATGTTGATGTAAATGAAGATCTTAGATTAGAAGGTCCATTTGGAGATCATACAGGTTATTATTCTCTAGCAGATTATTATCCAGTTTTTCATGTAACATGCATAACACACAAGAAAAAAGCGATATATCCAGCTACAATTGTTGGAAAGCCTCCTATGGAAGATTGTTATATGGGGAAAGCAACAGAGAGAATATTCTTACCCTTATTAAAAATGCAGTATCCTGATATTATTGATATTAATTTTCCACTTGAAGGAGTATTTCATAATTGTGTAATTGTGTCTATAAAGAAAAGATATCCAGGACATGCAAAGAAAATAATGAATTCTTTGTGGGGAATTGGGCAAATGATGTATACAAAAATGATAATTGTTGTGGATGAAAATGTAAGTCCGCAAGATATCTCTACTGTAGCATGGAAGGTATTTAATAATATTGATGCAAAAAGAGATGTAGTAATATCAGAAGGTCCGCTTGATGCTTTAGATCATGCATCAGATTTACCACACTATGGATATAGAATGGGTATAGATGCAACTAAAAAGTGGAAAAGTGAGGGTCATGCAAGAGAATGGCCAGATGATATAGAAATGAATGATGAAGTTAAAGAACTTGTATCTAGAAGGTGGAAAGAATATGGTTTTTAATAAAGTAATTAAGAAAGCACATGATTATGGTATTTTAGTCATGTTTTCACATACGATATTTTCTCTTTCCTTTGCATTGATTTCCATGTTACTTGCTGGGAATGGGATGCCTCCAATTAATAAACTAATATGGATACTTGTTGCATTTTTAGGGGCAAGAACAGGCGCAAATGCAATTAATAGAGTAATCGATGCTGAAATAGATAAAAAGAATCCAAGAACGTCAGTAAGACAAATTCCACAAGGAAAGATGAATAAAAGAGAAGTTATAGTATTTTCGATTGTTTGTTTTTTAGTTATGGTTTTTGCAGCAGCACAGTTAAATTTATTATGTCTAATATTATCTCCAATAGCACTGTTCTTAATGACAATATATTCCTATACTAAGAGATTTACTTGGATGTGTCATTTGGTATTAGGGGTTACATGTGCTGCGGCTCCAGTTGGAGCATGGATAGCAGTTACAGGAAGTATTTCTTTACTGCCTTTATTTATGGGAGCAGCAAATACTTTATGGGTAGCAGGATTTGACATAATTTATGGAGCCCAAGACTATGAGTTTGATACTAATAATGGATTAAATTCAATACCTGCAAGGTTTGGTGTGAAAAATTCTCTTGTAATATCATCATTTTTTCATGTTCTAGCAATGATATTTTTAGTTATTGTTGGGCTATTAAGCTCAAGCTTAGGAATTATTTATTTTGTTGGATTAGCTATTATTGGAGTGCTTTTCTTTGTAGAGCATAAGATTATTTCACCAGATAATTTATCTCAAGTTACAATAGCATCTTACGGAATTAATCAAATTGTAAGTATAGTATTATTGATATTTGGCTTAATAGATTTCTTTATTTAAGGAATTTGGAGGAAGATAAATGAAGAAAGTACTTATAGGAATAACTGGTGCTAGTGGAAGCTTATATGCCAAAAGACTGATTGAGGAATTAGTTCAAAAGGATATTTTTGTTTACATAGTTGCATCAGATAATGGAAAAAAAGTAATGGAATATGAAACTTCCATTAATTTGGAAAGTTGGGTATATTCTTTAAAAGAAAAATATAAAAATATACAGTTAGAAGATATAAACAATATGTTTTCGAATGTAGCAAGTGGCTCTTATAAGTTAGATGGAGTTATAATAATACCTTGTTCAATGGGAACATTAGGTGAAATTAGTAATGGAATATCTAAGAATTTAATAGCTAGAGCAGCTGATGTTGCCCTAAAAGAAAGAAGAAATTTAATAATTGTACCGAGAGAAACACCATTTAATACTATCCATCTGGAAAATATGTTAAAGCTTTCGAAAATGGGAGCTACAATACTTCCAGCTATGCCAGGATTTTATCATAAACCTGAAACACTAGAGGATTTAGTGAATTTTGTTATAGGTAAAATATTAGATTATCTTTCAATTGAAAATGATTTATTTAAAAAATGGGGGAATTAAAATGCTAAAATTTAAAAAAATAATAGGAGTTGCACTTGTAACTACATTAATGGGTGCAACATTAATTTCATGTAATAAAAAAGAAAAAGAAGAAGATAAAACTACTTTAACAATTGGAGTAATGAGTTCAATAGATGCGGTACCAATGTTTATTGCAAAGGAAAAAGATTATTATAAAAAAGAAGGAGTAAATGTTGATATTCAAGTGTTTAAGAACTCTAAAGATAGAGATGCAGCATTACAAGCTGGTACATTAGATGGAGTTATTTGTGATGAAGTTGCAGTTAATCTTTATCAAAATGCAAATTTTGATGTTAAAATAACTGGAGTAACTGATGGTAACTTTGTATTAATTGCTGGCGCAAAATCAAATATTAAATCTTATGGAGATTTAAAAGGTAAAAGCGTAGCAATCTCTGAAAAAACATGTATGGAATATACGTTAGACAAGCTTCTTGAGAAAAATTCTATAGATATTAGTACAGTAAATAAAACTGCAGTACCTGCAATACCAACAAGATACGAAATGCTTAAAGAAGGAAAAATTGATGCTGCGCTACTTCCTGAACCATTCTCTACATTAGCTTTAAATGATGGTGGAGTAAAACTTGGAAGTGCTATGGATGCCAATATATTCTCATCAGTTTCAGCATTTACACAAAAAGCTATTGATAGCAAGTCAAAAGAAATTAAAAATTTCTATAAGGCATATAATGATGCTGTTAAGTATATAAATTCAACACCAATTAGTGAATATGAAAAAACCGTTATAGATACTGTTGGATATCCAAAAGAAATGTCAGGAAAAATTGTATTACCAAAGTATAGAGAAAATGTTCTTCCAGATGATAAGGATTTAGAAACAGTAATTAAATGGGTAGAAGATAAAGGATTGAGCAAAAAGAGTCTAAAAGCTAGTGATTTAGTAAGTGATGTTGGAATTAAATAAATATGATATGAAGCTCTTAGAGAGTTACTCTGGAGGTATAGTATGTTAGAGATTAAAGAAGTATCATTTAAATATAGTTCAAGAGATAAGGCTGGGAATGATTTCCCAGCCCTTGGACCTATTAGCCTAAATATAGATTCAAAAGACATTTATGCTGTTATTGGGCCCTCTGGCTGCGGAAAGTCAACCTTGCTTCACCTCTTAAGCGGTGTAATTAATGGACATACAGGAGAGATTTTGCTAGATGGTAAACAATTGAGCCCTAAAAGACATTCCATAGGCTTTATACCTCAAAGTTATGGGCTTTTACCATGGAAAACAGTTGAAAAGAATTGCCTATTATCTCTTAAGATAAAAGGAGAGAAAGCAGAATTAAATAAAAAGATAACTTCTGTATTAACAAGACTCAATATATTAGATTTAAAAGATAGATACCCTAATGAATTAAGTGGAGGGCAAAAACAAAGAGTAGCTATTGCTAGAGCATTAATTATGAACCCGGATCTTCTATTAATGGATGAACCTTTTTCAGCCTTAGATGCATTAACTAGAGAAGAAGCCCAGAGTTTATTCATTGAAGTATGGGAAGAATATAAACCTATTACGATATTTGTTACACATAATATTGATGAGGCTATAGCAATTGGCAATAAGATACTTATTATGTCTGAAGGACCTGGTAAGGTTATTGAAATAATAAATAACCCGCTTTTTAATCAAAAGGATATAAGGGAGAAAGAGGAATACTATAAATTATCTACTTATATAAGAAGCATCATAAAAAATGGGTGGAGGGTAAATAGTCATGAATAAGCTAATAACATTCATTAAAGGTTTTATAATGTTTAATATTCTATGGTATGTTATGGCATTAATAATAAACATGCAAGTTTTGCCAAATCCATTAGAAGTATATAAAAATATAGGGAATTTATACGACCAAGATTTCTTTAAGCATATATTAATGAGCATGTATAGAATTTTACTTGGACTTGGAGTTTCATTGCTAATAGGAATACCTATTGGGATACTTATGTCATATTCAGAAAAGTGGAATAAGATATTAAATCCATTTGTGTATTTTTCGTATCCAATTCCTAAAACAGCATTATTACCAGTTGTAATGCTTTTGCTTGGTTTAGGAGATTCATCTAAAATAGTACTCATAGTTTTAATTGTTGTTTTTCAAGTAATTGTAACAGTTAGAGATTCTATAACAAAGATTTCCCAGGAAATTTATGTGCCACTAAGAAGTTTAGGTGCATCTAAGTCTCAAATATTGATGCATGTTACACTACCAGCTATATTACCAGATTTATTTACAAATCTAAGGCTATCAGTAGGAACTGCACTTTCAGTGTTATTCTTTTCAGAAGCATATGGGACTCATTATGGAATAGGTTATTATATACTTGATGCATGGACAAGGATTGACTATATATCAATGTATGCAGGAATAATGATAATAAGTTTAATTGGATGCCTATTATTTATTTTAATAGATGCTCTTCAAACTAAACTATGTAGATGGAATTAGGGAAAATTTGGTGAATAACTACTAAATAATAATTATTTTTAATAAAAATAGACAAAGAAAATTACCTATAATATAATTAATTATATATAGGTTTTTTTTATGAAACTTAACTTATTCTTGTTTGAAAATGTCTGATTCTGGACATTTTTAGGAACGAATAAGTTATTAGTTGAACTTAAAACCCTATATGATTTTATGAAAATTAGGGGTGATATAAATTTGAGAAACGTAGTAAGGGGAAATAAAAAAAGAAGTTTTTTAAAGGTTTACATATGTATTTTCTTTGCGGTTTTTTTACTACTTAATTCCACTTATTTTCATAACAAAACATATGCAGCTGAAAGAGAATATAATGTCTTATTAATTAATTCCTATGATAGTACATTTACATGGACTAAAGAAGAAACTTCGGGAATTTTTAAAACACTAAATAATTCAAACATGAATATTAAAACTAATGTTGAATATATGGATTGGAAAAACTATCCGTATGATGAGAATATAGAAAATATCAAGAATCAATTAAAATATAAATACTCAAATAAAAAAATAGATCTAATTATTACTACTGACGATGCAGCATTAGATTTTGCATTAAAGAACAGAGATGATATCACTGGAAATGTTCCTATAGTATTTTGTGGAGTATACGGATATTCAGCAAATTTGATACTAAGGAACTATAATAATATAACTGGTGCTTTGGAGAGGATAGATACTAAAGGAACATTAAGTGCTGCGCTTAAGATTTATCCTGGAACAAAGAAGGTATATGTAATTCATGATGATACAGAAAGTGGGATTTCATCAGTAAGTGAAATAAATCAGTCAATTAAAGAGCTAAATAAAAATTTACAGGTTATTTCTTTAGATAAAATAAGGATAGGTAGTCTAGAGGAAGATTTGCCTAAGAATACTGATGATAGCATATTTATTATGACTACATTTTCTAGAGACGTTACTGGAAAAACCGTTCAGATTGAAGATATGACTAAAAAAATAAGCAATATATTAGACAAGCCTCTTTTTCAAGTTTATGGTATGACAAAAGGTTATGGAACATTAGGTGGCAGTTTGCTTAATGGAGAAGACCATGGAAGTAGAGCTGCTTTAATGGTTCTGGATATTTTAAAAGGAAAGTCCATAAATGAAATACCCATTTATGATAAGGTAGACTCTAAAAATATTTTTGATTATAGTGTAATGCAAAAATATAAAATATCTGACGGACAACTACCAGAAAACAGCATAGTTATTAACAAACCTTTTTCATTTTATGAAAGTTATAGGGTTTTAGTGTGGACAGTATTAGCTATAATTTTATTACTTCTAATGTTAATTACTTTTCTAATAATCAATATATTAAGCAGAAGGAAGGCAGAAAAGGAACTTATTCAAAGCAATCAAGAATTATCTGACTTATATGAAGAATTAGCAACTTCTGATGAAGAACTTAGAGCTCAGTATATTGAATTGGAAGAAAATAAAGAAATTATTGAGAAAACCGAGGAAATGTATAGACTTGTTTTTGAAACTAGTAATGATGGATTATGGGAAATTGATTTAAAGACAAATGAAAGATTTTTTTCGGATAGATGGTATGAGATTTTTGGATTACCAAAAGAAAAGGTAAAGGATATGGAAGATTGGTACAAATTAATACACCCAGAGGATTATGATAAGGCAAAGAAGTGTATTGAGGATATTACCGACGGCTCCTGCGAAGTATTTGCTAATGATTTTAGGATTATGGATAATGAAGGAAATTATAAATGGATTCACGGTCGTGGAAAAGGTGTTAAGGATGCAAATGGTATTACATATAGAATTGCTGGATCGCATTCTGATATTCATGACAAAAAAGTTCAAGAAGAACAGATTAGACGAATGGCGTATTATGATAGTTTGACAGGTTTAGTGAATAGAAGCAATTTTGAAATCCAAGTGGCTAATAAGATAAAAGATACAAAAAATAAAAGTGCATTAATATTTATGGATTTAGATAATTTTAAAAATGTTAATGATTCATTTGGACACACTTTAGGAGACGAACTTATTATTCAGGTGGCAAATATCTTAAAAAATATTATCAATGAAAAAGGTGTAGTAGGAAGACTTGGAGGAGACGAATTCTTAATTTTACTAACTAATATAAAAGAAAATAGTTATGTTGAGAATATATTGGAAGAGATAATAAATAGATTTAATAAAAAGATATTAATTAATGAAGTTGCTATTTCTACATCAGCTAGTTTTGGAATTGCATTATACCCAACAGATGGGGATAATTTTGAAGATTTGCTTAAGAATGCAGATACAGCAATGTATAAAGCTAAAGAGTACGGCAAAAGGAAATTTGTGTTTTTTGAACAGTGGATGAATGATGATATTACTGAGATGGTAGTTTTAGAGAATTTAATGAGACAGGCCTTGGTAAACAATGAGTTTACTTTGAATTTTCAACCCAAATTTTGTTTAAGTAGTGACAAAATTCAAGGGTTTGAAGCATTAATTAGGTGGAACAGTCCAAGTGAAGGTTTTATTTCACCTTTGAAGTTTATACCACTGGCTGAAAAAACAGGATTAATTGTTCCAATAGGTAAGTGGGTTATAGAGAAAGCTTGTGAGTTTTTGAAAACCATGCATTTTATGGGCTATGATGAAATAGATGTTTCAATAAACGTATCTGTAATTCAGTTAGTACAAGAAGATTTTATACCTATGTTTAAAGCAATAATATTAGAGAAGAACATTGATCCTAGAACTATACATATTGAAATAACCGAGTCCGTACTTATGGAATCTATAGATACTAATATCTATAAAATTGAAGAACTGAAAAAAATGGGAGTAAGGATAGATTTAGACGACTTTGGTAAAGGTTATTCATCTTTAACTTACCTAAAGGATATGAATTTTGATGTACTAAAAATTGATAAAGTCTTTATTGACGAAATAATCGAGAATAAGAATTATCAAGATGGTGATTCAAGTATTGTGGGAACAATTATTAAATTAGCACATCAAATGGGACTTAAGGTTGTAGCAGAAGGGGTAGAAGTAAAAGAACAATATGATTATTTAACTCAAAATAAATGCGATTATATTCAAGGCTACTATATTTCTAAACCAATTGAACTTTGTAAAATTCAAGAGTTAATGGATAGGTATAAATAAGAAATAAAGATGGTTAACAAGTATTAGTAGTTGTTAACCATCTTTTTTATTTAATTATTATCTATATCTAAATTCCAGTTTGAAGCTAATTCGTCAAGAATATCGTGAAGTACCTTCCCGATTTTAGAATAAGACTCATCGCTTAGATTAGCTAAAGAAATACGTATTGACCATTCTGGCCCTTGGAAACCACTTCCGCTTAATAAAACTATTGAGGACTCTTCTGCAAGTCTAAAGAGTATATCAACTGGTTTGTGATTCTTTTCTAAATAATTAGCAAATTCTTTTCCATAATTATATGAAGCCCACTCAAGTAAATCAAATTCAGTATAATATGCCGCATCATATGGGTCTTCCCTAAGATCTAATCCAAGGCTTTTAAACAGAAGTTTTTGCCTTTTTCTACAAATATTTTTAGTTAAGTTTTTATATCTGTTTTCTTTATCATTTAATGCAAAAATACAAAAGAAAGCCATTTGAACTTGTTGAGGAGTAGAAAGTCCAGCTGTATGATTGAGTGCTACCTGTCTGCTATCAGCAACAATTCTATCTATAAAGGGGATATCAGAAGGATTTGTAGAAAGTGCACTATATCTTATATTTAATTCTTTCTTAATTTCCTCGGGCAAGTTTTTTATTAATTGATCAAATACATTATCTTCATGAAGAGCAATTGTTCCTAAGCGCCAGCCTGTAACTCCAAAGTATTTAGAAAATGAATAAACACCTATCGTATTGTAAGGAAGATCAGCCATTAAGGAACGAAAATTATCTACGAAAGTTCCATAAACATCATCAGAAATTATCATTAAGTTAGGATTATCTCGTGTTACTATTTCTTTAATATAATTAACTGATTCAGGATTAATAGCGACGGATGGCGGATTACTTGGATTGACTACAAATAAAGCTTTAATTGATTTATTCGAAAGTTTATTTAATTCTGATTTAGGGTATTGCCATGTATGTGTACCATCTCTTGTGGTTGCAGTGGCTTTTATGTATTCTATTTTAAAATCATACCTAGGAAGGAGAGGAATTTCTAAATAAGGAGTAAATATAGGGACCATTAGTGCTATAGTATCACCTCTAGATAATAATTCATTTGCAATCAATGAATCAAATATATAACACATTGCAGCAGTTGCCCCTTCAACTCCAAAAATTTTAAATGTACCAGCAGGTGGTTTATTGTAACACATTTCCTGAACGAGATATTCATGTATGATTTTTTCAATATGAGTGAGCATTCTATCTGGACTAGGATAATTGTCTCCAATTATACCATCAGTAAGCTCGAAAACCCAATCATCCTCAGAAAAACCTTCACGTTTCACGCCATAATCTATTATATTTTCTAAAAGTTTAATTCCAGGTAAATTATTATTTTCGTTAATATATTTTCTTAAACGCTCACATATACCTTTCCTTTGTGGCATTCCAGCTAAATCATTATCTTGCCAAGTTCTTTTACATTCTTCAATAGCAAAATTACCAAAGGTAAAAAATGCTTCCCTAGGAGTAGAGGATATCCAATTTGGATTCCCTCTGCCTGCATCTAATAAAGTATGAGCAATTTTTTTCTTTGGCCCATTAGCAAGTGCAATTAATTTATCTTTAAATTCAAATGGACTGACTTTCCCATAGATTTTTTCAATTTCTTTTCTTTGAATATTAACTGTTTCCATAATATAATCCTCCAAATGCGAAAAAATATATGTTTATTATCTGCTATTTTAAATTAAAAATTCTTAGGGACGGTTAACATTTATTTTGAATAAAAATGTTAACCGTCCCTAAATAATCTTTAACATTTGAACAATAGAAGATTAACATCTCTTGGATACTATTAAGATAGTTAAAGTATTTTTTATATTAAAAAGATTAAATAATAGTTAAGGAAGTGCAAGGTATGAATTTGGTTTTTGCAGTTATAAGTGATACGCATATAAAAAGTTTAAATTCTAGAGAACATGAAAAACTTAAGGATGCGCTAATATTTATTAACTCTAGGGAGACAAATATTGAT
The DNA here is from genome assembly GCF_022324735.1 of Clostridium sp. YIM B02551. Classification (NCBI taxonomy): domain Bacteria; kingdom Bacillati; phylum Bacillota; class Clostridia; order Eubacteriales; family Clostridiaceae; genus Clostridium; species Clostridium sp. YIM B02551. The sequence continues at coordinate 33,052 of NZ_JAKGTF010000006.1, forward strand.
GCCTTAGTTGTTGCTGGAGATATTACTAATATGGGAACTAAGAGAGCCTACAAGGATTTTAAAAGTATTTTAGATACTTATATTAATAAAGCTGTAGAGAAAATCTTGGTAATGGGAAATCATGATTATTTAGGTCTGACAAATATAAAAGGAGCACAAAAAAGATTTTATGAGAATACAGGTGAAAAAATTCATAGTCATAAAATTATTAAAGGATATCATTTCATTTCTATAAGTACTGAAGGAAGAAGAATTAGTGGCGTTTTTGGTGACTCACTTAAGAAGTGGCTTTCAGAACAATTGAAGCTTGCACATGAAAGTGACCCTAAAAAACCAATTTTTTTAACTGTTCATCAGAGCATTAAGGGTACGGTGTATGGCAGTTCAAATTGGGGTAATAGAGATTTATATAAAATTATTGAGGGGTATCCCCAAGTAATTATATTTTCTGGACATTCACATCATCCAGTTAATGATGAAAGAGCAATTCATCAGCAGGATTTTACTTCAGTTTCAGTAGGGTCAACAAGTTATGTTCAATTAGAAGGAGAGAAGCTCCTAGAAGGAATACCAAGTTTAGCTGAGGAATTTTCTCAAGGATTAATGGTTAATGTTGAAAATAACCAGGTTAGATTTTCTATTCTAGATTTCTCCACTAAGTGTATGTCTAAAGACAAGTGGATAATAGAGGAACCAAGTGAGAGGAGTAAGTTTAAATATACTGAAAAAAGAAAGGAAAATAGAAGAAAGCCGTACTTTAGTAGTACTAGCGAAATTGAAATTAGAAATATTGGATGTAATTGGATTGATATTAAATTCACTCAGGCAAGACACGAAGATTTTGTACATTCATATATTATTAAGGTAATAGATGTTGAGAAAGAAGTTCTAGTTAAGGAAACTAGAGTCTTTTCTGATTATTATCTTGCCACTCGAAATTTATATGTTGAATTTAGACAAAAGCAGTTGAGACCAAATAGAAAGTATATGATAATAGTAAAAGCAATTGAATCCTTTGGAAATGAAAGTGAAGATTTTCTCTCACTCTTATTTGTAACAAGAGATATACCAATAAAAAAAATATTACAGAGGAGTAAACCTATTTGGGTAAATAGCGCATCTGAATTGAATTATTAGAAAAAATGTAATATATTGAAAAGTATTCTTTTTATAAGGTATAATGAGTTGGTAATTATAATAATATTAATATTACATCAATGATAACTTATTAAGGAGGACAATTACTTGGAGAATAGTAAAAAGATAAGTATCAGATACTTAAAAAAGAATGCACTAAAATCATTAAAAGGCAAATGGGGCCTAGCTATAGGTTCAACTGTCTTAGGCGGAATCATAATGTCATTACCTTCATTTATTGTTTCGGCATTTACAACTAATTCATTATTGAAAATGGCAAATGAGTTTGAACAAAGAGGATATAATTATAACTACAATTATAATTACGATTTTAATTATGATTTTAGTAGAATGTTTCAAGTTCAGGCATCAAATACAGGGTTAATAATGATATTATCACTTCTAGTTGCGGGTGCAATTAGATTTGGGTTAACTAGATTTAATCTTAATTTAATTAGAGATACAAAGCCTAGAGTTGAAGATATATTCAGTGGGTTCAAGAAGTATTTAAAAACTTTTTTGATTAACCTACTCCTATATATATTTAGATTTTTATGGGGATTATTATTGGCTCTTCCAATAATTGTATTTGTAATTATATTTGTAATTAGCGTTATTAAAAATGATGATGTTTCAGTTGCAGCGGTAGTATTACTTTATTTAGGAATATTGGCTTCGGTTATAGTATTACAGATATTTTTATCAAGATATGCAATGGCATTTTATATTTTTAATGATAATGATGAAATTGATGTAATGGATTCATTGAATATGAGCATTGAACTTATGGTAGGGAAGAAGATAAAGTTCTTTCTAATGCAGCTTAGCTTTATAGGTTGGGGGATACTTGCAGTACTGTCATGTGGTATAGGTTTCCTTTGGTTGATACCATATATGAAAGCCACTGAAGCTTGTTTCTATCAAGAAATAACTGGCTATCAAGAAAATGTAGAAGTAATAGAACTTTAAAATTAATTAATAACAATAAAAGCTATGGAAAGTATCATCTTGGTACATTTCTATGGCTTTTTTATTTATAAATAAATTTATAAAAATTTAGGGGATTCTAAAAAGTCATTAATATGGATTGTTTTTTCATGGATATAAATAAAATAATGAATTTTTGATATCACATTTATGCAATAATTATTTTAAAACCTTCATATTTCGATAATTACAAATAATTACAAATGGTTAGTTTTATTAATTTCTTAAGCTACAAATATCTTCCTGAAGATAGTAATATAGTCAAATGCAAAGACAAATGAAAATTATGAATTTGTTAATATTTATTGTTTGACTATTTGGGGTTTATTAAGTATAATTTTATATCATGCAATAAGTAATATCACTTCTTTCAAAATTTGATATTATGGATGACGATAAAAAGTATCTTAGGGGGTAAGAAAATGATTAAAAAAACTTTATCTATACTTGCAGCGATAACAATCGCAGCTTCAATTTTCACAGGATGTGGCAAGAAAAGTGATGACACTGCATCTAAAAAATATATCATATCTACTGATGTGACTTTTGCACCATTTGAATTCGAACAAGATGGAAAATACACTGGTATTGATGTGGATCTTTTAGCAGCAATAGCAAAAGATCAAGGATTTGATTATGAATTAAAACCAATGGACTTCAATGGAATCATTCCGGCATTAACTTCAAATCAAATTGATGGGGCTATTGCTGGTATGAGTATAACTGATGAAAGAAAGAAGTCAGTTGATTTCTCAGATCCATATTTTGAATCAGGAGTTTCAATGGCTGTTAGCGTTGATAACAATTCAATAAAATCACTAGATGATTTAAAAGGAAAAAGTGTGGCTGTTAAGAAAGGTACTGCTGGGGCAAAATTTGCAGAGAGTCTTAAAGATAAGTATGGTTTAAATGTTAAGTATTTCGATAATTCGCCAAATATGTACCAAGAAGTAATTAATAAGAGCTCAGATGCGGCATTTGAAGATTATCCAGTTATAGCTTACAAAATTTCATTAGATAAAGATAAACCTACATTAAAAATTGTTGGGGATAAACAAGATCTTAACTCTTATGGATTTGCAGTAAATAAAGGTAAGAATAAAGAATTATTAGATAAATTTAACGCTGGATTAAAGAAGTTAAAAGAAAATGGAGAATATGACAAGATACTAGCAAAATACTTAAAGTAATAGAAAAGGAGGCTAAACATGGATTTTATGACGTTACTACAAGATAGCTTTCCTAGTTTATTAAGCGGATTACTTGTAACATTAAAAATTACAATTTTTTCTTTAATATTTGCTTCAATAATTGGTTTGTTAGTTGGATTATTAAATATATCAAGTAATAAAATTCTTAAAAGAATAGCAGTAATATATATAGATATTATGAGGGGGACTCCACTAATAGTTCTTGCATTTTTCATATATTTTGGTATACCAAGTGTTTTAGATGGCATTAGATTTGAAGCTGTAACAGCAGGAATCATTGCATTAAGCTTAAATGCTGGTGCATATATGGCAGAAATATTTAGAGCAGGTATACTATCAGTTCATAAAGGACAAATGGAAGCTGCAAGAAGCTTAGGATTAAGTTACGGAAAAGCCATGAGAAAAGTAATATTACCTCAGGCTATACGAACTATGATACCTTCAATTATCAATCAGTTCATTATTTCGTTAAAGGATACTTCTATACTTTCAGTTATAGGGTTAAGAGAATTAACGCAAAGTGGACAAATTATAATAGCTTCAAGCTTTAAATCTTTTCAAATATGGTTAATTGTTGGAGTAATGTACTTTATAGTAATTACAGCAATATCTATTATTGCGAAGAGAATTGAAAGGAGATTAAGCTATGAGTACAGTCAAAGAGCTTAACAAGCAATACGGAAAATTACAAGGTCTTAAAGAAATTGACATAGAAGTAAGTGAAGGAGAAGCTCAGTGTGTAACAGGTACTTTAGGGTCAGGAAAAAGTTCTATGATAACAGTAAAAGGGCTTAAGAAGCACTATGGAAAATTAGAAGTTCTTAAAGGCATTGATCTAGAAGTAAATGAAGGAGAAGTTCTATGTTTAATAGGTCCTTCAGGTTCGGGAAAAAGCACGCTATTAAGATGCTTAAACTCCTTAGAGGAAGTAACTCAAGGACAAGTTATGATAAACGGAAAAGAGATAACTGGAAAAGGTATAGATATAAATAAGTTAAGAGAAGAAATTGGAATGGTTTTTCAATCTTTTAATTTATTTCCGCACCTTAATGTGTTAAAAAATATCACACTTGCACCAACTGAATTAAGTAAGTTTTCTAAGGAAGAGGCAGAAAAGAAGGCTATGGAATTACTGAAAAAAGTAGGACTTGAAGAGAAAAGTCATGTTTTCCCTCAAAGTTTATCTGGTGGACAACAACAGAGAGTAGCTATTGCTAGAGCATTAGCTATGAATCCTAAAATAATGTTGTTTGATGAACCTACATCAGCTTTAGATCCAGAGATGGTTGGAGAAGTTTTAAATGTAATGAAAGAACTAGCAAATGAAGGAATGACAATGGTTGTTGTAACTCATGAAATGGGATTTGCTAGAGAAGTAGGGGATAGAGTAATATTCATGGATGGTGGATACATTGTTGAACAAGGTAAGCCAGAAGAAGTATTTAATAATCCTCAAAATCAAAGAACTATAGATTTCTTAAATAAAGTTTTATAGAAGTATTAAAGAAGAGATGGATTAATCCGTCTCTTTTTTTATAGTAAATTATATCTTACTATAAATAAAATTAATTTATTATAATATCATAGCGCTTGAAATCATAGAATATTATTGTAGTAATTTTAAGGGGTTATTTATGATTAAAATAACGATAGGAATAGATGTTAAGAATCCTAAAGAAGTAGCTATGAATCATGGAATACCAGGTTTTGTACCAAATGAATTAATAAAAGGAAAGGTTGAGGATGAAATTAAAAATGAGATTGTCAAAAAGTTAAAGGTAGCAATCTTTGAAGAACTTAGAAGAAATGGAGTTGAATCTAGAATAGATATACGTTAAGTAAGAAATGTTAAAGCCATCCATATTTATATGGATGGCTTATTTTATAGGTTTTATGATTTAGCTATTTCAGCTTTAAGATCTTTTCCTTTTATTTTGGAAGTTTGAAGAGCTTTTAAAACTTTAGAGCCTTTTCCATTTAAAATATCTACATATGAAACATTCTCTTGGACATCAATTATTCCAATATCATCTATTGATACATCAGGAATTTTGCATAAGGCACCAACTATGTCACCAGGACGGATTTTTTTCTTTTTGCCCCCGTTTAAGTAGATTTTTGTAATACCAGCTTTAACTTCTTTTTTATTTCTAATTGTTATATTTTTAAAGTTTTCATTTTTTAATTTAAAGGATTCCTTATTAGGAAGGAAATCCTCTTTTACTGGTGGAGTTAACTTGGGGATTTCATAATTTATATATTCTTCAAGTTCTTTTAGAAATCTATCTTCATATGGAGAAACAAAGGTTAATGCTCTTCCAGTATTACCCGCTCTTCCGGTTCTACCTATTCTATGTACATATTTTTCTTTTTCCATTGGAATATCATAATTTATTACTAAAGAAATCTTCTCTACATCTATGCCTCTAGCTGCGATATCTGTAGCAACCAAAAATCTATAACTACCAGCTTTAAAATCCTCTAAGGTTTTAATTCTATCTTTTTGAAGCATACCACCATGAAGCTCTTTAACAGGATATGTTTTATTCTTTAATTTATCATATACCTCGTTGACTTTATCTTGTGTACCACAAAATAGAATAGCACTATCAGGATTTTCTTTAAGAAGTACTTTTTCAAGTAAAGAAAATTTATCAGCTTCTTTTACTAAATAGTAGCCTTGATTAATTCTATCAATCTTTGAACCTTCTGGCTTAATTTCAATAAGTTTAGGATTATTCATATACTTAGTATAGACTTCTTTAATCTTATCTGGCATTGTAGCTGAAAATAGCATATTAATTCTGTTTTTAGGAAGTGAGGATAGAATTTCTTCAACCTGTTCTAAGAATCCCATATTAAGCATTTCATCTGCTTCATCTAGAACTAAAAATGAGATGTCATCAGTTACTAAAGTTCCTCTATTTATATGATCTATTATACGTCCTGGAGTCCCAACAACTATATGAACTCTTTGTTTAAGTTCATTTATTTGTGTCGTGAAGGGCTGTTTTCCGAATATGGCAGATGATCTTATCTTTTTATGACGACCAATATTGCTTATATCCTCTTTTACTTGAATAGCAAGCTCTCTTGTAGGAGTTAGAACTAATGCTTTAGGATTTTTAATTTCTGTGTCGATTAAGTTACATAGAGGAATAGCGAAAGCAGCAGTTTTACCACTACCTGTTTCAGCTTTAACAACGATGTCTTGTCTTTTCAAAGCTAGAGGAATAACCTCCTGCTGTACTTTCGATGGATGCTTATAAGAAAGCTCATTAAGAGCTTTTAAAATTTCATCTTTTATACTGTAGTTTTTAAAATCTAATATATCATTATTCAATGTAATCACCTTTTCTATAGTTTTAATTCGTCACTCTATATTATCATTAGTTTTTATGAAAATAAATACTTTTTAATAAAATCTAATTGACAGAGAAAAGCATAGATGGTATCATAAATTAAAACATAGTAAATCTATATGAATATTAGGAATAGGGGAGAAAAGTATGAAAAAAATAGCTTTATTAATTGGAACTATATTAATCGCGTCGGTAGGTTTAGTTGCTTGTTCATCTAAAAGCAATGAAGCGAAATCAAATAATTTATTAGATAGTATTAAAAAAGAAGGCGTAATAAAAATAGGAACAGAAGGTACTTATGCACCTTACACTTTCCATGATAGTACAGGAAAACTTTCTGGATTTGATGTTGAAATAGCTCAAGAAATTGCTAAGAGAATTGGTGTAAAACCAGAATTCGTTGAAACAAAATGGGATGGAATGCTTGCAGGACTTGATGCAAAAAGATTTGATATTGTTGTAAATGAAGTTGGAATTAATGATGAAAGAAAAGTAAAATATGATTTTTCTGATCCATATGTAACTTCAAAGGCATTATTAATAGTAAAAGGTGATAATACATCAATAAAATCTTTTGATGATCTTAAAGGTAAGAAAGCAGCACAAACATTAACAAGTAACTTTGGTAAACTTGCTAAAGCAAGCGGAGCTGATATAGTAGAAGCAGATGGATTTAATCAATCAATCGATTTATTAACTTCAGGTAGAGTAGATGCTACTATAAATGATAGTTTATCTTACTATGACTTAAAGAAACAAAAACCAGATCTTCAAGTAAAAATAGCAGCAGAATCTAAAGATGCTGATCAAAGTGCAGTTTTAATAAACAAGGGAAACAAAGAATTAGTAGATGCAGTAAACAAAGCTTTAGCAGATATGAAGAGTGATGGTACTTACTTAGAAATATCTAAAAAGTACTTTAATGAAGATGTATCTAAATAGGCATAATTATGAACTTAGATGCTAGAATAATTCAAATTCTTACAGATTCATTTTGGCCAATATTAAAGGCAGGTTTGGTTTTTACCATACCTGTCACAATTGTTTCCTTTACATTAGGCTTAATTGTTGCTCTTTTAACTGCACTAGCAAGAATTTCAAATATTAAAATACTTAGTGCCATAGCTAGATTTTATGTGTGGATTATTAGAGGAACTCCTCTATTAGTTCAATTATTTATAATATTTTATGGATTGCCAAATGCGGGAATAACTCTTGATCCGTTACCTTCTGCAATTATAGCATTCACTTTAAGTGTAGGGGCTTATAACTCAGAAGTAATTAGAGCGGCAATCTTATCAATTCCTAAGGGACAATGGGAATCAGCATTCTCTATAGGAATGACTAAAACTCAAGCTTTAAGAAGAATAATTTTACCGCAGGCGGCTAGAGTTTCAGTACCACCACTTTCTAATTCATTTATTAGTTTAGTAAAGGATACTTCACTAGCAGCAACTATCACTTTAACAGAAATGTTTCAAGTGGCTCAAAGAGTTACTGCAACAACTTATGAACCATTATGGCTTTATAGTGAAGCAGCAGTTATATACCTTATATTCTGTACTATACTTTCAGCTATTCAAAAAAGACTCGAAACAAAACTTGATAGGTTTGTTGCAAAATAATGGAGGTAGAAAATGATTAATGTTAAAAATTTAGATAAAGCATTTGGAGATAATCATATATTGAAATCCGTTAATTTGCAGGTAAATGAAGGTGAAACAACTGTAATAATAGGACCTTCAGGTTCAGGAAAGACTACTTTGCTACGTTGTATGAATTTACTTGAGATTCCTAATGGAGGAGAAATAACGCTTGGAGAAGTTACTTTAGGGTTTTCAAAGAATAAAAGGTTAACCGAAAAAGAAACTATTTCATTGCGTAAACAAACGGGAATGGTTTTTCAAGGGTTTAATTTATTTCCACATATGACTGTTATTAATAACATCATCGAGGGACAAGTTACTGTTTTAAAAAGAAGCAAGGATGAAGCAAAGAAGAAGGCTGAGCTTCTTTTAGAGAAGGTTGGATTAGCGGAAAAGGCAAATAGCTATCCTTATGAATTATCAGGAGGACAGCAACAAAGAGTTGCAATAGCTAGAGCTATGGCAATGGATCCAAAGATATTACTTTTTGATGAACCAACTTCAGCGCTAGACCCTGAGCTTGAAGCAGAAGTTTTAAAAGTAATTAAGGAATTAGCTAAAGAAGGCATGACAATGATTGTTGTTACTCATAACATGAATTTTGCTAGAGATGTAGCTAATAAAGTAGTTTTCATGGAAGATGGTATAATAATTCAAGAAGGCACCCCAGAAAAAATATTTAATCACACTGAAAATGATAGAATGAAGAGATTTTTAAATATAGTTGGTTAAGAGGAAGGCTAGATATTAGTCTTCCTTTTCTGATTTATATTTTTTATTTGGTGTAAAATAATAATTATAATAGGGTTTTAAGTTTTCTATAAAAAACCCTATATTGGAGGTGGTTTTATGGTGGATCTAGCTTTATTAGGAACAGGTGGCGGCATGCCAATGCCATCAAGATTCTTATCATCCCTATTAATTAATTATTCAGGTAGAAAGATATTAGTTGATGTTGGAGAGGGAACTCAAGTATCAATGAGAATATTAGGATGGGGATTTAAGAGTGTAGATGTTATATGTATAACACATGGACATGGAGATCATATTGTTGGATTACCTGGTTTATTAGCGACTATAGGTAATAGTGGAAGAGTAGAACCACTTACTATAATTGGACCTAAGGGAATAGAACAAATAATTACTGGGTTAAGAGTTATAGTGCCATATTTACCCTATGCAATAGAAATAATAGAGGACCCTAAAGAAACAATTGATTTATTTAAGAATAATCCTATTAGCATAGATACAATAGAACTGGACCATTCTGCACCATGCATAGGGTATAATTTTTATATAAAGAGAAATCCAAAATTTGATGTTGAGAAAGCTATAAAAAATAATGTTCCGAAGCATTTTTGGAATTTATTACAAAAAGGAAATATTTGTGAAGAAGAAGGAATTATTTTTTTTCCAGAAATGGTTATGGGAGAAGAAAGAAATGGAATCAAAATAAGCATGATTACAGATACAAGACCAATAGAAGAAATTAAAAGGTTTTTAGAAAATAGTGCACTTTTCATTTGTGAAGGGACTTATGGAGATGAAGATGACTTACCCAAGGCTATAAAAAATAAGCATATGACATTTAGTGAAGCAGCTACATTAGCAAAAGAAGGAAATGTAAAAGAATTATTACTTACACACTTCTCACCAGCTATGAATGAGCCTGAAATTTATGTGGAGAATGCAAGAAAAATATTTTATAATACTACTATTGGATACGATAGAATTATAAAAAGTTTAGCCTTTGAATGATTAATAGGAGATAAGTAATTGAGAAAAGTAATAAACAAACTTAAATCAGAAGCTAATAAAATGAAAAAAGAAGTAACAGCACTTATTATTGCATACAAGAGAAATGATGTACCACTAATAGCAAAAATCTTGGCGATTATTATAGTTGCTTATGCAGTTAGTCCCATAGATTTAATTCCAGATTTTATTCCTATACTTGGTTACTTAGATGATATTATATTGATTCCTTTAGGAATTACTTTGGTTTTAAAATTAATTCCTAAAGAAATAATGGAAGAGTGCAGAGAAGAAGCAAAAAAAGAAATAGATAAAAAGAGTAAAATTGGAATGCTTGGGGTTATATTAACTTTTGCTGTATGGGGATTAGTAACATTTACTATTATAAAAGCATATTTTAAATAAATTATTAAAAACATTGACAAAGTAAATAAGTGGGAATATTATATTATTAACAATTGAATAGAGATAAATCTATGAGTAAGAGTAGTAGCTCAAAAAGAAGTTTTCAGAGAGTAAGTGGTTGGTGTGAACTTACAGCAGATTTTTTTGTGAATGGACTTACGAGAGTGAGCTGAAATTTTAGTATGCAATACGTTTTCCTACGTTACAGGGATAGGATATGAAGGTATCTGATAATGAGATGGTATAATTATATCTATTTTTATATAGATTTTTATACTAACTGAGGTGGCAACGCGATAATTCGCCCTCTACAGAAATAATTTTTCTGTAGAGGGCTTTTTTATTTTTACAAACTTATAAGGGGGCTATTTTATGGATTTTAAAAATTATTTATTAAGAGTTGCATCAGGGGAAAGTCTTAATAAAACTGAAGCTAAAGAAGCAGTGAATTATATGTTTTCTGAGGCTTCTACGGAAGGAGAAATAGGTGGGTTTCTCTTAGCACTAAAAACAAAAGGTGAAAGTTACGAAGAGATAGCAGGAATGGCAGAGGGCATGAGAGAAAATGCATTGAAATTTAAAGAGATGAAAGGATTATTTGACAATTGTGGAACAGGTGGAGACTGTAGTGGTACCTTTAATATTTCAACAACTAATAGTTTCTTATTAGCTGCTGCAGGGGTTAAGGTAGCTAAGCATGGTAATAGATCCATCTCATCTAAAAGTGGATCAGCTGATTTACTAAAGTCTCTTGGGGTTAACATTAATTTACCAAAAGAAGGTATTGAAAAGTTACTAGAGGATATAGGAATTGTATTTCTTTTTGCTCCTAATATGCAACCTAAATTCAAGAAAATTATGCAAGTTAGAAGAGATTTGAAGATACCAACTATTTTCAATATATTAGGTCCTTTAGCAAATCCATTTATACTTGAATCTCAGTTATTAGGAGTATATAAAAAAGACCTAATAAAACCAATAGCTGAAGCATTAAAATCAATGGGGAGAACAGGAATCGTAGTAAATGGAGAGGACAGATTAGATGAAGGGACATTAACAGGAGAAACCTATTTGGGAATAATATCAAAGGATTCAATTGAATATAAAACAATTACACCTGAAAGCTTAGGATTTAATAGAATAAGTCTAGAAGATATTAGAGGAGGAGAGCCGGAATTTAATAAAATAATTTCATTAGATGTATTAAATGGTAAAAAGGGTCCATGCAGAGATACTGTAATTTTTAATGGCGCTTTAGGGCTATTAGCAGCAAATAAAGTATCAAGCATAGAAGAAGGAATTTCACTTTCAGAAGAGCTAATTGATTCTAAGAAAGCATTAATTAAGCTTAATGAACTAATTGAAGGGAGTCAGAAATATGCATAACATCTTAATGGAGATTATATCAAAGAAGAAAGAAGACTTAAAACTGTTAAATAGGGAACAGATTCATGCGAAGGCTTTGAAATTAAAAGATAGGAAAGGGGCTTCATTAAGAGAGTGTTTATTAAAATCAAGCTCAATAGGAGTTATATCAGAAATAAAAAAGGCATCACCATCAAAGGGAAATTTAAATTTAGATTTAAATGTAGAGGAAACAGCTAAGCTGTATGAAGAGAGTGGAGCCTTAGGGGTATCTGTTTTAACTGAAGAAAGATATTTTAAGGGAAGTTACAATGATTTGGAAAAAGCAAGAAAAGTATTAACAGTTCCTATTCTAAATAAAGACTTTTTTGTTGATAAAATTCAAATTGATCTATGCAAGATATATGGGGGAGATGTGATTTTATTAATCCTCAAGGCTTTAACTCAAGAGGAAGCTAAGGAAATGCTTGAGTATGCACACTATATGAATTTAGAAGTTTTAATGGAAGTTCATGATAAAGAAGAATTATTTAGAGCAAAGGAGCTTAAACCAGATATCATTGGGGTAAATAATAGAAACTTAGAAACTTTTAATGTAACCTTGGATACTACTATAGGTTTATCAAAGTATATGGAAGAAGGCGAACTTATTATATCCGAAAGTGGAATAAAAACTAGAGAGGATGTGGAGAAACTTAAAGCTCATGGAATAAAAGGGATATTAGTAGGGGAAACCTTTGTGACATCAAGGAACTTAAAAGAAACCTTTAAGGAGTTAAAACTATAATGACCAAGATAAAGATTTGTGGAATAAGAGATATAGAAATAGCAAAATTTACTGAAAACTTGGGAATCGATGCATTAGGTTTTATCCTCTGTCCCTCTAAAAGAAGAATTCAAATTAATGAGTTAAAAGGAATTACTAGAAGTTTAAAATCGGATGTTGATAAAGTTGGGGTTTTTGTAAATCAATCAGAGGATTATATAAAAGAAGCTTATTATGAAGGCGATTTAACTATGGTCCAGCTTCATGGAGAAGAAAATGAAGACTTTATAAAAAGGTTACCTTTCACAGTTATTAAAGCATTTAATGTTGATAGTTTTGAAGAAATAAAAAGAGCATTAATATTTGATGTGCCATACATTCTTTTAGAGGGGAAAGGAAATGAAAGAGGGGGAAATGGAAATAGTTTTCCTTGGGAGCTACTTGGAACACTTTCTAAAGAAGAAAGAAGTAGAATAATTCTTGCAGGAGGATTAAATGCAGAAAATGTGCAAGAAGCCATAAGTTTAGCCAATCCTTATATGGTAGATGCATCTTCAAGTTTAGAGATAGGCGGAGTTAAAAACAAGGATAAAATAGAAGGGTTTATAAATAAAATTAGGGGGCTTAAATATGAAATATAATTTACCGGATGAAAAAGGACATTTTAATATATATGGGGGACGATTCGTAGGAGAAACATTAATAGAACCATTAAAAGAATTAGAAAGATATTATAATGAAGCTATAAGTGATGAAAACTTTAAAAAAGAGCTTGATTATTATCTAAAAAATTATGTTGGAAGAGAAACACCTTTATATTTTGCTGAAAGGTTAACTGAATATTGTGGAGGAGCTAAAATTTATTTAAAAAGAGAAGATTTAAATCATACAGGTGCTCATAAAATTAATAATACTTTAGGGCAAGCCCTTTTAGCATTAAGAATGGGGAAAAAGAAAGTGGTTGCTGAAACTGGGGCAGGTCAGCATGGCGTTGCAACAGCAACAATTGCTGCAATGTTTAATCTAAAATGTATTGTTTTTATGGGGGCAGAGGATGTAAAAAGACAAGCATTAAATGTATTTAGAATGAAACTATTAGGTGCAGAGGTTGTATCAGTTCATAGTGGAAATAAAACTCTAAAGGATGCATGTAATGAGGCTTTAAGATATTGGGCCGAAAATGTAGAAGATACAAATTATATTTTAGGTTCGGCATTAGGACCTCATCCATATCCAAGAATGGTAAGAGATTTTCAAAGTGTAATAGGTAAAGAGACAAAAGAACAAATATTAAAAGTAGAAGGAAGACTTCCGGATTCAATAATAGCTTGCGTTGGGGGAGGAAGTAATTCAATAGGGATGTTTTATCCATTTATTGAAGATAAAGATGTTGAACTTATAGGAGTTGAGGCTGGTGGACTTGGAGTTGAAACTAATGAACATGCAGCAACTATAGCAAAAGGGGAAAAAGGTATACTTCATGGAGCACTTATGTATCTTCTACAAGATAAGGATGGGCAGGTAATAGAGCCATATTCTATTTCAGCAGGATTAGATTATCCGGGAGTTGGCCCTGAACATTGTTATTTAAATGATATAAAGAGAGCAAAATACTACCCAATTAATGATGATGAAGCACTTAAAAGTTTTGAATTACTTTCAAAGCTTGAAGGAATAATTCCAGCATTAGAGTCTGCTCATGCTGTAGCATATGCCTTAAAGAAAGCAAAAGAAATGAATAAAGAGGAAATTCTAGTTGTTTGTCTATCTGGAAGAGGAGATAAGGATGTTGAGAGAGTAAGCGAACTTTTTGGGGGTGAAGGTAATGAGTAATTTAGGAGAACTTTTAAAAGAAAAGATTAATAATGGTGAAAAAGCATTTATTCCTTATATCATGATTGGAGAAGAGAGTTTGGATAGAAGTTATGAAGATATCTTGTTTTTTGAGAAAGCAGGAGCAACCCTAATTGAATTGGGGATTCCATTCTCAGATCCGACTTCAGATGGAAAGGTAATTCAGGAAAGTGGTATTAAAGCATTAAAGAATGGGGTTAATGTTGAAAAAGTATTTGAGTTAATTAAAAAAGTAAGAGAAGTATCAGATATTCCGTTAGTCATAATGAGTTATATTAACCCAATATTTAAATATGGGCTAGAAGAATTTTTTAAAACATCAAAGGAAGTAAATCTTCAAGGAGTAATTTTGCCGGATGTACCTATAGAGGAAAAGGCATTTATAGAAGAATATATCGATAAATATGAGATAGCTTATATACCTTTATATTCTCCAACAACTCCAAAATCAAGGGTTAAAGATTTGTGCTTAAATGGAGAAGGATTTTTATATGTAGTAACCTCTCTTGGGGTAACAGGAGAAAAAGATATAGATAAAAAAGCATTAGAGGAAGAGTTTAACTTGATTAGAAAAGAAGCTACATTACCGTTGATGGCTGGTTTTGGAATAAGTAGTAAAGAAGATGTAAAAGAGATTATTAAATATGCTGATGGAGTTATAGTAGGAACAAAAGTTATAAAATTACTAAGGGAAAATGATTATAATACTTTAGAAGATCTTATAAAGGCGTCAAAATTATGATAGAAAGTGTTAAAAAGAGATATATAACTCCTAAAAATATTGAAATTACTACCTATAAAGAAGAATTAGAATTTAAGGATTTAGGCTTTTTAGAAGAAAAGATTAATACTAATAAAGGAGCATTATTTTCATCTAACTACAAATATCCTAATAGATATTCAAGATGGGAAGCTGCAGTAGTGGACCCATATTTAGAGATAAGAGCTTCAGGATTAAAGGGCGAAATTACAGCGCTAAATTCAGGTGGAAAAGAATTATTAAAGATTGTATATGATGTGATTTCTAATATAAATGGAATATCTTTAATTAAAGAAGATACAAAAATTTTATTTAATATTGAAAAAGATAATAAGGTATATAAAGAAGAAGAACGAAGCAAAAAAAGAAGTATATTTACTCTTATTAGAAGCTTAATGAATTCATTTAAAACTACTGATCCATGGATTGGCTTATATGGAGCCTTTGGATATGATTTAGTATTTCAATTTGAAGATGATATAGAACTAGTTAAATCAAGAGATGATTCGGAAGATTTAGTGTTATATCTTCCTCAGAAGATTTATATAAAAGATAATAAATTAACTAAGACATATTTTATTAACTATGATTTTTCATATGAAGGAATTTCAACTAAAAATAAAGCGGGGACAGTTACTAACAGATTTAAGTTAAATAAATTATTAAATGAAGAATATATAAAAGAAGGAGATTATGAAAAGATAGTTACTCTAGCAAAGGAAAGCTTTAGAAGAGGGGATTTATTTGAGGTAGTGCCATCCTATTCAATGGTTAGAGAAACTAAGTTATCGCCAAAAAAGATATATCATAATCTGAAGAATATAAATCCAAGCCCCTATAATTTCTTTATTAATTTGGGCGGAGAATATTTAATAGGATCTTCTCCTGAGATGTTTGTTAGGGTTGAGGATAATAAGATTGAAACTTGTCCAATAAGTGGAACAATAAAAAGAGGGGCTAATCCAATAGAAGATAGTGAACAAATTAAAAAGTTAATTAATTCTTTAAAAGATGAAGAAGAATTAACTATGTGTACTGATGTTGATAGAAATGATAAAAGCAGAGTATGCAAAGAAGGAACAGTAAAAGTTTTAAGTAGAAGAACAATAGAGATGTACTCACATCTAATTCATACAGTGGATCATGTAGAAGGAATTTTAAATGAAGGATATGATTCTTTAGATGCTTTTTTGACTCATATGTGGGCGGTAACCTTAACAGGAGCTCCAAAGAAAAGAGCAATCGAATGGATAGAGAGGGTCGAAAAAGATAGACGAAATTGGTATGGTGGAGCAGTAGGGTTTATTAAATTCAATGGAGATTTAAATACAGGAATTACTTTAAGAACCTTAAGATATATAGATAATAAGGTTGAAATTAGGGTTGGGGCTACTTTGTTAAATAATTCAATTGAAAAGGATGAAGAGCTAGAAACCAAAGTTAAAGCTCTTGCAATGCTTAAAAGTTTAGAATTTCAAGAAGATAAAAAGTCGCAAAAAATGTTAACTGTCCCCTTTAAGGATAAGAAAGCACTAATTATTGATCACGAGGATTCTTTTGTCCATACCCTAGGGAATTATATTAAAACCTTAGGCTTTAATGTAACTACATTTAGAGGAGAAGAAGCAAGAAGGAGTTTAAGAGACAATGATTATGATGTTGTTATTTTATCACCTGGACCTGGGACACCAAAGGAATTTAAGCTTAGTGAGAGTATAAAATTGGCGTTAGAAAAAGGAATACCAATACTAGGGGTATGCTTAGGTCTTCAAGGAATTGTTGAGTATTTTGGAGGAACTCTAGATTATGTTGAAAAACCGAGACATGGAAAGAAGATGAAGGTAATAAAGCATGAAGAGGCACCATGGCCGTCAATAAAGAAAGAATTCAAGGTTGGATTATATCATTCTATATATGGAAAGACAATTGGAAATGAGCTTATTAATATATGCGAAGATGAAGAAGGCATACTTATGGGAGTTGTGCATAAATCGCATAAGATATTAGCAGTTCAATTCCATCCTGAAAGTATACTTACAATTGAAGCGAGTAATGGAATTAATTTGCTCAGGGACAGTTTTACATTTCTTTTAGAATAATAGGTTGAAAAAGATAGCAAAATAAGCTATAGGGTTTTTTATAGGAAACTTAATTTATTCTTGTTTGATATTAGGCATGAATAAGTTATTAGTTGAACTTAAAACCCTATAGCTTTTTTATTTTAAGGTATATTTTCATATTTTAAAAATTATTAATTAAATAAAGTGATATAGTTTATATAGAATTTTAAAGACATAAATTTTACGGGGGATGGCCTATTATGGTTAAAGAAAGAAGAAAAACTAGGAAAAATAATCACATATCAAGTTTAGGAAAAGTACTTATGTTAATTCATGTACTATTTTCATTGTGTAATGCACTTTCTAATACATTTGTAAATGTTTACCTATTCAGATTAACTTCTGATTTAAAATACCTTGGAATATATAATATAATCGTCTATTTTTTTGTTCCAGTAGCATTTATATTATCAGGATATATAGCAAGAAAGAAGGGAACAACCTATTGTTTCAGATTGGGAATAGTATTTTATATAATATTTTACTTAAGCGTGCTTATATTAAAGGAAAAGGTTAAGGAGTTTTTACCTTTAGTGGGGGTATTTAGCGGGCTAGCAATGGGCTTTTACTATTATGGTTATAATAAATTAGTATTTGATGTTACAGATGATAAAAATAGAGGTTATTATCTTGGAATATCAGGTTCAATAATATCAATTACAGCTGCACTAGCTCCTATGTTATCAGGTTTTGTAATTGTTAATTTTATAGGTATGCTAGGTTATTACATAATATTCGGAATAAGTTTTGTACTATTTGTACTTGCTATTATATTGAGTAGTAAACTTAAAAATGAAAAATTATCAGGAACATTTAATTTTAAAGAGACACTTCTAAATAGTGGATATAAACCTTGGGATAAGATAATGAGAGCGAATTTCTTGATGGGACTAAAAGATGGGGCTATGGCGTATCTTTTAAATATACTAGTCTATCTAATATTCGGAAATGAACTTGCTATGGGAAAATATACAACAATAGTTTCTATTTTAGGAATAATAAGTTCATATATAGTAGGGAAAATGTATAAAAGAGACAAAGCTTCAAAGTGGTTGTTTTCAGCAGCAATATCAATTTTTATTTCCACTATTTTGCTAGTTATACTTAATAATAGGACAGGGATAGTTATAAATGGAATAGTATCCTCGATCTTCACAATATTTTGGAATGTGCCATTTAATGAAATTATGTATCATGTGGCCCATAAGGCAAGCGAGAAAAAAGATAATTTAGGTGATTTGTTAATAGTTAGAGAAATACCTATAGCAGCGGGAAGAATACTGGGCTTTATATTATATATTTCAGTAAGCTTATTATTTGTTGGAGATACTCCAATAAAAATAATACTACCACTATTAGCATCCATTGGTGTTATAAATTTTATATATTTAAGAACTGTAATAAAAGAAAAATAATTAATTGTAATGGAGACCTTCTACTTTAGCTTGTAGAAGGTCTCTTTTGCGATAAAAATTAAATAGGAAAGTTATAAAGGCGAAAATTTTTATGAAATTATATAAAAACATACGGAAAGCTATTGATTTTTATAGCAGAGTAGTATAAACTTTCGTATTGGGAAGAACTTTCCCGAGAAAAATGTTAAAAATGTTCACTTATATAAATCTGGGAATAAGGTCCGGATGTATCTACCGAGCTACCGTAAATAGTTTGAGCTATAAGTGCTGATCTTTTATTACACGACTTTAATAATGGAGGGTGATATTATGTATGATGTAATAATTGTTGGGGCTGGTCCAGCAGGAATATTCACAGCATTAGAACTAGTTAAACAAGGAGCAGATAAGAAAATTCTGATTCTTGAAAAAGGTAAGAGCGTAGAGAAAAGACATTGTCCAAAGGATAAGACAAAAACTTGCGTATCATGCAAACCATATTGTCATATAACTACAGGTTTTTCAGGGGCAGGAGCATTCTCAGACGGAAAACTTTCGCTAAGTTATGAAGTTGGCGGAGATCTTCCGAACTTAATTGGAGGTACAAAAGCACAAGAATTTATAGATTATACAGATGGTATATATTTAGAATTTGGTGCTGATAGCAAAATAGAAGGAATAGATAATCCGGAAGAAGTTAAGAAAATTCGTAGAAAAGCAATTGAAGCTGGATTAAAATTAGTTGATTGTCCAATTAGACATTTAGGAACAGAAAAAGCACAAGAAATATACTTTAAAATAGAAAGATACCTTATTGAAAATGGTGTTGAGATTAGATTTGACACTTTAGTAAAAGATTTAATTATAGAGGACAACAAAATAAAAGGTGTAATTTTTACAGATGCGCTTAAAAAGACTTCAACTAATGAAGTATATGGAGAAAATATAATAGTTGCAGCTGGAAGAAAAGGAGCAGACTGGTTAAGTGATATGTGCGTAAAGCATAATATTTCACATAGAGCTGGTACAGTAGATATAGGAGTTAGAGTTGAAATAAGAAATGAAGTAATGGAAGATGTCAATAAGGTTCTCTATGAATCAAAACTTATTGGATATCCAGGACCGTTTAATGATAAGGTGAGAACCTTCTGCCAAAATCCAGGTGGATTTGTAAGTCAGGAAAATTATGATAACAATTTGGCGATAGTAAATGGACATTCTTATAAGGATAAAAAATCTCAAAATACAAATTTAGCTATATTAAGCTCACATAATTTTAGTGAACCGTTTGATGAACCAATAGAATACGGTAAAAAAGTAGCTGAACTTGTTAATATGCTTGGAAATGGAAAAATATTAGTTCAAAGATATGGGGATATAATAGAAGGAAAAAGAACTTGGCAACATGAATTAGATAGAACTAATGTAATGTACACATTACCAGATGCAGTTGCAGGAGATTTAACTGCTGCAATGCCTTATAGATCAATGACAAATATATTAAACTTCATACAAGCTATGAATACAGTAGTTCCAGGTTTTGCTTCAAGTGAAACTCTTTTATATGGACCTGAAATTAAATTCTATAGCAATAAAATAAATATAGATCAAAACTTTGAAAGTAACATAAAGGGTCTATACTGCTTAGGAGATTCAAGTGGATGGACAAGAGGTCTAATGATGGCTTCATTAATGGGAGTTATCATGGCTAGAAATCTTTTATAGAAAAAACAAGCTTATAAAAATTCAATTGAGAATTTCCCAATAAAAATAACTCCAGAATACATAGTGTGTTCTGGAGTTATTTATTTACATATAGGGTTTTAAGTTCAACTAATAATTTATTCATGCATGAAAATGTCCAGAAACCTACATTTTCAAACAAGAATAAATTAAGTTTCCTATAAAAAACCCTATACTAGTTATTTATTTCGGATAATTGTTCTTGTATTTCTTCTCTTGTAAAATCATTTGCTTCTAAGATCTCATCATCTAAAGCTAATAGGTAAATATAAAAATCTACTAATTCCGAAGTGTAGTGAGTATTATTTTCTGCTAATTCATAAATGGCATCTTCAGCTTTTACATATTCATTTAAATCCTTATAATAGGTAAAAAGTTTATGCTGCAATTCATCAGGAAGTTCGTATTCTCTTAAAGCATCCATAATTTTAATAAATTCGCCCTTGAATTGACTATCTTTAACATCGAAATCTCTATCTAAAGACAATTCAAATATTTCGTAGCTTTTATTTATTTTCGAATAATTCTCTTCTTTGATACCTTCAATAAATAATAAGGTACTTACTATCAATACTCTAGAAAAGTCTTTAATTCTTTCATTAGTAAGTAAATTAATTAATTCTTGAGATGGTAAAGACTTTAATAAGTCATAGTTAAACCCAGTATATTGCTTGTAAATTTCTATGATATTATTTCTAAAATCCTCTAAATCCATGTCCTCTATGTTTGGAACTTTCATCAAAAAATCAGCTACAATTTTATCACTTAAGTCATTTTTGATCATTAAATAAACCTCTCTTAACACTAAATTTAATATATATTATTATATCATGTTGTTAAAAAGATAAAAATAAATTATTATGTTAATATAATTAATAATTATTATCCGAAAGGGAGGGATAAATATGAAGATAATTTCTTGGAATGTTAATGGATTGAGAGCAATATTAAAAAAAGAATTTTTGCCTTGGTTTAAAGAGGCTTCACCAGATATTTTATGTATTCAAGAAACAAAATTGCAGGAAGCAACATTAGAAGAGGACGCTAAAAATATTGAGGGATATTATTCGTACTTTTCTTTTGCAGAAAAAAAAGGGTATAGTGGAGTTGCAACCTATACAAAAAAGAAACCTAATAACGTATATCATGGCATAGGAATAGAGAAGTTTGATAGTGAAGGAAGAATACTAATAACAGAATTTGATGAGTTTACCCTGCTAAATATATATTTCCCCAATGGTCAGATGAATGAAGAGAGGCTAAATTATAAAATGGAATTTTATGATGCCATTTTGGATTATTGCAATGACTTGGTTAAAAGTGGGAAGAAATTAGTTATATGCGGTGATTATAATACAGCGCATACAGAAATGGACATAAAAAATGCCAAAGCAAATGAAAAAACTTCAGGTTTCTTACCGATGGAGAGAGAATGGTTAGATAAATTCATTTCAAATGGCTATACAGATACATTTAGACATATTAATCCTGAAGAGGTTAAGTATTCATGGTGGAGTTATAGATTTAAAGCACGTGAAAGGAATACGGGTTGGAGAATAGACTATCATTTTATTACAGATAGCTTAAAACCAAATTTAAAAAATGCAGAGATATTAAACGAAGTATTTGGTTCTGACCATTGTCCTATTACAATTGAGCTTAGCTTTTAATTCGTGTTTATATATTTAGGATAAAGATGGTATGAGTGTGAAATGCCTAATTTTTAATGATGAAATGTTTTATGATTATGTTTTCATTTGATAAATTATTAAAAAAGACCTAACATATAAGTAAAAACTTTATTTTTATAAAAGCTATTGATTTTTAAACTCTAACAGTGTAACATACAGATATAAGATGGTTAATACGAACATTCGTATTAATATGATGGTTATTATTCATTTCGTATATGTTTGATAATATGGATCAAACGTTTCTACCAGGAGGCCGTAAACTACCTGACTACGAATGTATAGTTTTTTGCGTACAAAAAAACTATACGTTCCTGGGCAGGCCTTGCTCAGGATTTTTTTGTTTTAATGAGAAATTTTAACAAAAGAAAACAAAACAAAACAATAGTAAAAACAAAAAAATTAAATTTCGGGGGGAAATGTAATGAAAAAATTCCTAAAGGTAATTTTAAGTGCAGCTGTTGCAGCATCTGTAGTATTAACTGGATGTAGTAGCACTGGAAGTGAAAAGAAGGAAGCGAAGAAACTAACTGTTGGATTTTTATATGTAGGACCAATAGGTGATGGTGGATTCACTTACGCTCAAGATCAAGGTAGACTTTATCTTGAAAAGGAAACAGGAGTAAAAACACTTTACAAAGAATCTGTTAAAGAAGATAAGGCAGAAGTAGAAAAAGCTATTGATGATATGGTAGATCAAGGTGCTAATGTAATTATTGGGACAAGCTTTGGTTTCCAAGATGGTATGGTTTCATCAGCTAAGAAATATTCAGATGTAACTTTCCTACACTGCTCAGGATATGAAACAGCTGCAAACTTAGGTCAATATTTTGGTAAGATTCATGAAATGATGTACTTAAATGGAGTTGTAGCAGGTTTAAAAACTAAATCAAACACTTTAGGATTTGTTGGAGCATTCCCAATACCAGAGGTTATAAGAAACATAGATGCATTTACACTAGGTGCTCAATCAGTTAATAAGAACGTTAAAGTAAAAGTTTCATGGACTAATACTTGGTACGATCCAGCTAAAGAAAAACAAGCAGCTGAAGGATTAATAGATCAAGGCGCTGATGTTATAGCTCAACACCAAGATACAGCTGGTCCACAACAAGCAGCAGAAGCTAAAGGCGTTTACTCAGTTGGATACAACACAGATATGAGTAAAACAGCTCCAAAAGCTAACATGACATCAGCAGTTTGGAACTGGGGCCCATACTTTGTTAAAACCATAAAAGCTATTCAAGATGGTACTTGGAAATCAGAAAAGTACTGGGGTGGATACGAAGATGGAATAGTATCACTTGCACCACTTACTTCAGTAGCACCAGAAGGAGCTAAAGATGCAGTAGCAAAAGCTGAAGATAAGATTAAGAGTGGAAAGAATGTAATATTCCAAGGTCCAATTAAAGACCAAAGTGGAAATGTTAAGGTTGCAGAAGGAAAAACATTAACAGATGATGAAATCTGGAATATAGATTGGTTTGTTCAAGGGGTAGAAGGAACAATTCCAAGCTCTAAGTAATATAGGGTTAAATTCAAAAATAAAGAACTGAAGAAGTTATTTCTTCAGTTCTAGTTTTATGGAGGCGTGAATGAATAATAATACACCATTAATATCGTTAATTAACATTGAAAAAAGATTTGGTACAGTATTAGCAAATCATAATATAAACTTAGATCTTTATAAGGGAGAAATTCATGCATTACTTGGAGAAAATGGTGCGGGTAAAAGCACACTTATAAATATAATATCAGGAGTTTATTCTCCAGATGCGGGTGAAATAAAACTTAACGGAGAAAAAAAGAGTTTTGGATCCCCTAAAGAAGCTATGGATGCAGGCGTAGGAACAATTTATCAACACTTTAAGTTAGTAGAAGCAATGACAGCAAGAGATAATCTTAACCTTGGAAATAGTAAGGGGTTGTTTTCAAAGGGTAAAAAGATAGATGAATCTATTATGGAAATTTGTAAGACATATGATTTGGAAGTAGATTTAGATAAGTATGTATCCGACATGTCAGTTGGAGAAAAACAAAATTTAGAGATATTAAAGGTTTTATATAGAGGGGCTAAAATATTAATATTAGATGAGCCAACTACAGTATTTACACCACAAGAAACTGAAAAGCTATTTAAGATAATGAGAAAAATGAAAGAAGCTGGATGTGCAGTTATTTTTATATCTCACAAAATGGATGAGGTTATGGAAATAAGTGATAAAGTAACAGTTTTAAGAAAAGGGGAAACAATTAAAACTCTTATGAAGAGTGAAACATCACCTAAGGAATTAACTGAACTTATGGTAGGAAGAGCTGTAGAACTGTCAATAGAAGCAGTAGAAGCAAAACAAGGAAAAGAACTTCTTAATGTAGATGGACTAACTGTACTTAGTGAAGAAGGAACTGAAGCTATAAGAAATATCTCTTTCTCTATAAAGGCAGGAGAAGTTCTAGGAGTTGCAGGAATAGCGGGTGCAGGACAAAAGGAATTGTGTGAGGCTATTGCAGGAATTTCTAAAGTCAAAGTTGGAAAAATAGTCTTTGATGGTGAAAACTTAGAAGGAAAAAATCCTAGAGAATTTGTTAAAAGAGGAATAAGTATGAGTTTCATTCCTGAAGACAGATTAGGTATGGGGTTAGTTGGATCCATGGATATGGTTGATAACTTACTTCTAAAATCCTACTATTCTCAAAAAGGACTTTTGATTGATAGAAAGCCAGTAATAAAAAGAGCTTTAGAACTTAAAGATAGATTAGAAATTAAAACACCTTCAATACATTTTCCAATAAGAAATTTATCAGGTGGAAATATTCAAAAAATATTGCTTGGAAGAGAGCTTAGTGTAGATCCTAAACTGCTTGTAATGGCATATCCAGTTAGAGGATTAGATATTAACACATGTTTTACTATTTATAATCTTATCAATGATGCAAAAAAGAATGGTACAGCTGTATTGTTTATTGGGGAAGATTTAGATGTTTTAATGCAACTGTGCGATAGAATAATGGTTATATGTAATGGAAATGTAAGTGGAACCATCGATAGTAAAGATGCAACAAGAGAAAAACTAGGACTAATGATGGTAGGGGCAGAAGCCTAAGGAGGATAGCATTTTGATTAGATTAGTTAAAAGAGAAGAAGTTAAAAAATCCACAAATATTAAGATAAGAATTCTTTCTATATTAATAGCTATTTTAATTGCAGGAATTTTCTTGCTAATATTAGGAAACAATCCAGTAGATGTATTTGGAGGAATGATTAAAGGTGCATTAGGCTCTCCAAATAGAATAAGACAAACAATCATTGTTGCAATACCTTTAGTAATTGCATCAATTGGAGTTGGTGTTGCATTTAAAATGCTTTTTTGGAATATAGGTGGAGAAGGCCAAATATTTATGGGAGCTTTTGGAGCTGCGATAGTTGCATTAAACTTTACAGCATTACCTAAACCTATATTACTTTTACTTATGTGTATAGCAGCTATTATATGCGGTGGATTATGGGCAATGATAGCAGGATTTTTAAAAGTATATTTTAATACAAATGAAACTATTATTACGTTAATGCTTAATTATGTGGCACTTAAATTTATAACTTTATTGCAGTTTGATTTACTTAAAGATAAGAATGCTATGGGCTTTCCTAAAATAGCAAACTTTGCTGATAAAGCATTGCTACCTAAGTTATTTGGAGTACACATAGGATGGATTATTGCACTAATAATTGTGGTAGTTTTCTTTATCTTTATGAATCATAGTAAACTAGGCTATGAAATAGCTGTTTTAGGAGAAAGTAAAAATACTGCAAAGTATGCAGGAATAAATATAAATAAGACAATATTTAAAGCAGTATTTATAAGTGGAGCTTTATGTGGCCTAGTAGGTTTTATTCAGGCATCGGCAGTTAGCCAAACTTTATCAATAGAAGTAACAAATGGAGTAGGAAATACAGCTATTATAATTGCATGGCTTGCAAATTTAAATGCTATCTTTACTCTTGTTGTATCTTTCTTATTTGGTGTTTTGATACAAGGTGGAGCGTATATACAAACAGCTTTTGGAATACCAAATGCAGCAGCATCAGTCATTCAAGCATTAGTATTATTTTGTGTACTAGCAGGTGAAATGTTTATTAGATATAAAATAGATTTTAAGGGGGTAAAAAGATGAATGTAGAGTCATTTTTACATGCAGCTATAATTGCAGGAACTCCTTTATTATTAGCTACTTTAGGAGAAATATTAACCGAAAAGGTTGGTAACCTTAATCTAGGAGTAGAAGGAATGATGCTTCTAGGAGCGGTTTTGGGATTCTTAGTGGGATATGGAACAGGAAATCCTATGCTGGCTTTACTAGCAGCGATTGCGGCAGGAGCATTCGGAGCTTTTATTTATGCAGTACTAACAATAACATTTAGGACTAATCAAGTAGTTACTGGATTGACACTAACTATTTTTGGAACCGGAGTTTCTTCATTACTTGGTCAAAAAGTAGTTGGTCAAGTAGTTCCAGATTCAGTAAAGAGTTTTTTTGCACAAATGAAAATACCGGTGCTAGGTGATATTCCATTTGTAGGATATATATTATTTAACCAAGATACCTTTGTGTATATATCTTATGTACTTACTATCATTGTAGGTATTTATATGTATAAAACAAGGATTGGATTAAATCTAAGAGCAGTAGGAGAGAATCCTGGAGCAGCAGATTCAGTAAGTATAAATGTATCATTATATAAATATGTAAATATCATTATAGGAGGAGCTTTAGCTGGACTAGGTGGAGCATATCTTTCACTAGTATATGTACCAGTATGGCAAGATAACATCACATCTGGAAGAGGATGGATAGCAGTAGCTTTAGTAATCTTCGCAGCTTGGAATCCATATAAAGCTATTTTAGGTTCTTATCTTTTTGGAGGTTTAGATATCATTGGATTTAGACTTGAAAAAACAATAATTTCTCCATATATACTAAGCATGCTACCATACTTAGTAACGATTTTTGTGTTAGTTGTAATATCAGTAAGAAAATCAAAGAAGAATGCACCTCCAAGTTCATTGGGACTACCTTATTTTAGAGAAGAAAGATAGTCCATATAATCTCATAAATAGTGTATAATTAATAAAGGAATTCAGTTTTTCTGAATTCCTTTAAGTTATTTTTAAAGGAGACTACTAATGAAGAATAACAGTACAATAAAATTAATGATTTCAATGCTTATATGGGGAAGCTTAGGAGTATTTGTTAAAAATATTAATTTGCCATCACAAGAAATAGCTTTTTCAAGAGCAGTTATTGGAACCATATTCATTTTTTTTGTTAATAAATTTTATTTTAAAAATTCATTAAGTGAATTGTTTGATAGAAAAAATAGAAAAACTTTATTTATTTTAATAGCACTTGGAATATTCTTAGGACTGAATTGGATTCTGCTTTTCCAATCATATAAGTATACAACAATTGCAAATGGAACATTAACATATTATTTAGCACCAGCACTAGCTATATTATTGGCACCATTTATTATAAAAGAAAGAATTAAACTAAAGAGTATAATATCAGTTATAATTGCTATATTTGGACTGTTTCTTATTCTCACTTCTAATAACACAAATCAAACAGGAGAATACAATCACTTTTTAGGTATATCTTTTGCACTATTAGCAGCTTTAGTTTATGCACTTATTATTTTAATCAACAAAAAAGTACAAGGTGTAAATGGATTAAATAGTACATTTGTTCAAATGTTTGTTAGTGCAGTGAGCTTGCTGCCGATGATACTTTATAGAGGAGAATATATAATAACTTCTACAAAGACACTTGTATATCTATTAGTAGTAGGAATTATTCACACAGGTTTAGCTTATATTCTTTATTTTACAAGTCTTAAAAGTTTGGCTACTGAAAAGATTGCAATCCTAAGCTATATTGATCCTGTTTCTTCAGTAATATATGGATTTCTATTATTGGGAGAAGGTGTAAGCATAAAAACCATAGTTGGTGGGATACTTATATTGAGTACAGGGATAATAAATATGGACAAGGAGTGAGATATATATGAAAAAACAACAAAATAATACAGGGATAAAAGGCGATGTAATGAATGATGGTTTAAATTCAAGCGTAGGCTATAAAGCAGGTAATTTTACTAAAGATGCGGTTAAGGCATTTGAACAAAATGTAGCAAACAATACACCTAAGGGTGATAGATTTAGATAATATATAGGGCTTTTTATAGGAAACTTGATTTATTCTTGTTTGATATCAGGCATAAATAAATTATTAGTTGAACTTAAAACCCTATAGATATAGGTTTTTTAGAGACTGTTGTAAACTTCAACAGTCTCTTTTATATTGCTTTGTTAATGAATAAATATCTGGTATAATTTACAAAAATGGGTAATTAAGAAAGGTGAATATATATGGATATGCTTGGAATTTTGTTATTAGTAATATCACTAGTTTTTATAATTGCAATAATTAATGGACTATCAAGGATAAAAAAGATAACTGAACAGAATGAAATAATTGAACAAAAGCAAAGAAAATTAGAAAATAAACTATATGAGTTAAATGAAAAAATAGATAGAATTATACATTCTCAAGAAGATATATTGGATAAAATAAATCAAGATATATAAATTAAAGTTACTTGATTTTATAAAGAGCATGACATATAATAATGAAGAAATTTGTATTTAGGACAGTTCGAAAGCCTCCTGTCTTTAAACAAAACTACGGCTCAATAAAAGTAATAATAATTATTTTATTATTTATTTGTTGTGTTTTAAGGATTTTTAAGTGTAATAGTAAAAGTCCTTTATTTTGCCGTAGAAATTATTTCTACGGTTTTTTTACTTTTAAAAGAGGTTTAATAATTGTATCTTGGAGGAAAAAAATGAAAATAAAAAGATTGGTTTATTCCGCACTTATAGCAGCTATTTATGCTGCACTTACTTATTTAATAGCGCCAATAGCTTATGGACCTATACAATTTAGAATTTCAGAAATTATGGTTCTTTTGGTATTGGTAGATCCATTTTATATAGTTGGTTTAACATTAGGTTGTTTTTTAGCTAATTTATTAGGACCCTATGGATTTATGGACATAACAGTTGGTACATTAGCCACTTTTGTTGCGGTAGTATTAATGAGTGGAACTATTAAAATAATGAAAGATAGCAAGTTAGGAATAATTGTAGCATCTCTATGGCCAACAGTTATTAATGGAGTTTTTATAGGATATATGCTCTATTATGTTGTGCAGGCTCCGTTATTATTAACAATGTTCCAAGTTGGAGTAGGGGAGTTTGTTGTTGTAACTGTAGTTGGAGTGCCTATCTATTTATATTTAAAGGAAAAAAATATTTTTAAAAGACTAGGATATAGAGTATAGTTTTTAGAAAAATTTGAGGTTTATAAAGAGTCTAGTAATGTTAGTAAAGACGTGCATTAAAGGCTATTTATAAACCTTTATTACATTAAAATATATTAAAGGTTTAAGTTCACTAATAACTCATTCGCACCGGAGAATGTCCAGAAAGTGACATGCAAATTCTTTAATGCATTATATAGATATTGATGCTATAATAAAATATATTTTAAAAGCTAATTAATGAGGTGGAAAAATGAGTAATATTGCTGGACAAGGTTGTGAGGTTTTAGTACCTTTTAATGAAAGAAAACCTTTGGCTGAAATAGAAAGAAGTTTAATAAAAAAATATAGAAAACAAATATGGCGTAAATTTATAAAGGCAGTTCAAGATTATAAGCTTGTGGAAGAGGGGGATAGGATAGCAGTAGCCATTTCAGGTGGAAAAGATTCTATGATAATGGCAAAGCTCTTTCAGGAACTAAAAAGACACGGTCAAATGCATTTTGATTTAGAATTTATAGTGGCAGATCCAGGATATCATGAAAATATAAAGGAATTGCTTATTGATAATTGTAATTATCTTGGGATTCCAATACAAATATTTGATTCAGGAATTTTTGATGTAGTAGATAGAATTGCTCAAGACTATCCTTGCTATATGTGTGCAAGAATGAGAAGAGGATCTTTATATTCAAAAGCAAAAGAATTAGGGTGCAACAAGTTAGCATTAGGTCACCATTTTAATGATGTTATTGAGACTACTATGTTAAATGTTTTATATGCAGGTAACTTTAAGACCATGCTACCAAAACTAAAATCAACAAATTTTGAAGGTATAGAACTAATAAGACCGCTTTATTATATAGAGGAACAATATATTCAAAAATTTACGCAAAGTTCTGGAATATGGCCACTTAACTGTGCTTGTATGGTTGCAGCAAAGAAAACAGGAAATAAGAGATATGAAATAAAAGAATTAATTGAAAACTTAAAAAAGAATTTTAACAATGTTGATAAATCCATATTTAAAGCGGCTGAGAATGTTTCTATGGATGCCATATTAGGTTGGGAAAAAGATGGAATTAAACACAGCTTTTTAGAAGAATTCGAAGAATAAAAAAATTTTTCTTTTATTATTTAGGAAATAAGGTTAAAATTAAATGAATACCTAAATTGAAGGAGGTGAATTCTCAAAGACTAAGATTAGTCTTTGAGATACTATATGTCAGATAAAGAATTAAATAAAGAATGCGGTTGTGGCTGCGAAGGACATGATCATGAACATAATCATGGAGAAGGTTGTGAATGCGGACATGACCATGAACATGAAGAAGAAACTCTATTTGTTGATTTTGAAGATGAAGAAGGAAATATAGTTTCATTTGAAGTAGTTGATAGCTTTGAGTATGCTGGAGATGAAGAAGCTTTTAAAGGAAGTGTATATGCTCTAGTACAAGATCCTAGCGATAATTCAGTTTTCTTAATGAAAGCAGATACAGATGAATCATTAGTACCAGTTGAGGATGAAGCTGAATTTAATACTGTAGCTAAATTTTATCAAGATTTAGCAGAATAATTTTAAAAAATAGGTGTAAAGTGCAATAAAATTGCATTTTACACCATTTTTTTTAGTATAATATAACTAATAATTTATATTTATATAGATTAAAAAATAATTATATTTTTTGCGAAATAGGAGAAATAAAATGATAAAATTAGCTATTTTCGATATAGATTTTACATTGACAAGGCGAGAGACTTTGATGGAGTTGTTTAGGTATGTGATAAAAAAAGATTTAAAGAATATAAGATACATACCAAGAGCTATATATTGTGGAGTTATGTATGGATTAAAGTTTTATGATGAAAAAAGAGTTAAGGAAGGATTTTTAAAGTTCCTTGATGGGGTTGATGAGGCTGACTTAGCTATAATCGTAAAAGATTTTTATGAAAATAGATTAACTAATATATTATATGCTGATGCAATTAATACAATAAGAAAATTAAAAAGGGAAGGATATCTTATTTATTTAATATCTGCCTCTCCAGAATTTTATTTAAATGAATTTTATAATATTAAGGAAGTTGATAAGATAATAGGCACAAAGTTTTCTTTTAAGGAAGGAAAATTTATAAGAAGAATGGATGGAGCTAATTGTAAAGGAGAAGAAAAGGTTAGAAGATTAAAAGAAGAGCTATCAAAAGAAGGATTAGAAGTGGATTTTAAAAATAGTATTATGTATTCTGATTCAATGTCAGATAAACCATTGTTTGATTTAGTAGGTAAGCCATACTTAATTAATTATAAAAAAGGACATCCGGATATAGAAGTATTAACATGGAAATAGGAGGGTACAATTATGGCAATTGCACAAAATTATTATATTGAAAATGAAAAAGTAAAAGAAGCAAAAGAATATCATGAAGAAAATGAAGGGGTAGTTATATATGAGGTTCTTAGAATTATTAAAGGTATTCCGTTATTTTTAGAAGAACATTTAAAAAGAATGGATAATTCCTTTAAACTAATTAATAAAGTAAATCCATATGATTCCGAAATAATAAAGAAGTCTATAGAAAAGTTAGTAGAAGTAAATTCCGTATATGAAGGCAATGTAAAGATAACCGTTGAAGTAATGGATAGGGAAGACGTTTTAAGGGTGTATTATATACCTCATAGTTATCCAACGGAGGAACAATATGAAAATGGAGTAAAAACTATACTATACTTTGGAGAAAGAGAGAATCCTAACGCTAAAATTGTAAATAACAATTTTAGGAATGAGGTTAATGAGAAAATTAAAGATGCTGAAGCGTATGAAGCTATATTAGTTGATAGAAATGGATATATTACAGAAGGCAGTAGATCAAATATCTTTATGATAAGAGGTGATGAAGTGCTTACTTCTCCACTAAAAGATGTACTGCCAGGTGTGACTAGAGGTGAAATAATAGAATTGTGTAAAGATAATAACTTAATATTGAAAGAGGAGAAAGTGAGTTACAAGGATATTGAAAACTTAGATGGCTTGTTTATTACAGGTACTTCCCCTAAAATATTACCTATTTCTCAAGTTGATGGTTTTATATTTAACTCAAATTTAAATGATATCATTAAGAAATTGATGAAGAGTTACGAAAATAAAATATACGACTATATTAATTAAGTAATTTAAATATTTATGGACATATGGTATACTGAAGATGGTTGAAAGGGTGGAATTATGGGTAAATTTGTATTTAAAGGCGAAAATTTGGAAAAAGTTTTAAACAAAGCAAGTTTAGAATTAAATATACCTAGTAATGAGTTGAATTATAAGGTTGTTAATGAAAAACATGGTATATTTAAAAAAAGTATCGAAATTGAAGTCGAAGTTGCAGAGGAAGTTCAAGTTGATCAAGTTGAAATAGCAAAAGAAGAAAAAGAAGTTATATCAGAATTTGATGGAGCTGTTAGGATAGAAGATGGAGTAATTCATGTTAGAGATCCTAAGGAAAACGGAAAGCCAGCTGAAATATTTATTTCGAACTATCTAGAATGTTTTATTGATGGGAAAGAAGTTTCAGGAAGAACTAGAGTGTTTGAAAATAATAAAATTGAATTTGTTATTGGAGAACAAAAATCAAAAAGAAATATTGATATAAAAATTGATCAAGATGCAATGGAAGCTAAGATATCCATAAGTTATATACCAGAAATTAAGTATGCCATAAAAGACGCAGAAGAAACGATGTTGCTTGATGTTCAACTGGAAGAAAAAGAAATACAATTTCCACCTAAGTTTTCAGTTGATGATATTAAGACAATTTTACGTGAAAAAAATGTCGTTTTTGGATTGATAGAAGAAAATATTAAAGAAGCTTCAACATTAGAGAAGGTTGAAGAAATGGAAGTTGCTAAAGGTATTCCGGTTAAAAATGATATTCCGGATGAACTTAAAATTTACTTTAGTGAAAGCAATCAATCTAGAGGAGAAGATGATTTATCTAGGGTTGATTATAAGAATTTTTATTCTATTGCAAATATAAAGACAGAAGAAATTTTAGCCGAGATATTTAATGGCGAAGATGGAACTAATGGAACTAATATATTTGGAAAAGAATTGAAAAGAAAAATAGCAGGTAAATTAAATATAAAAACTGGTGAAGGTTGTAAGCTTGAAGACAATAAAATAATAGCTACAACAGAAGGAAGACCTTGCTTGAAATCAGGAGTTTTTCAGGTGAATAAAGTCTTGATGCAAGATATAGATGTTGATATGAAAAGTGGAAACATAAGCTTTATTGGAGATATTCATATAAAGGGAGAAGTAAAGGATGGAATGAGGGTTGATGCAGGGAATACCCTTATTGTTGAGAAAAATGTAAGCACTTCTACCTTAGTTGCAAGAGGGGATATTCTTATTAAGGGCAATTGCATAGGAAGCACAATAATTGCAGGGGGAGATAATACTGTTGTAGTTAATGAAATGACTTTACTAGGTGGAATAAAAGAAGATTTATGTGCACTTATTGAAGCTGTAGTCCAAGTAAAAGAAAGAAACTTATTTGGAAAAGGTTTGAAGGATGGAGAAATAATTAGACTTCTTTTAGATAAAAAATTCAAGAGATTATTAACAAAAAGTATTATATACCTTAGGGATACCAACAAGGAAGAGCTTCAAAATGATAAACTAAAATTCTTCTTAAAGAATAATATTTTTGGTCTTGGAGCTACTAACATAAAAAGCCATACTGAATTATATAACATAATTGATTTAATTGATGCGAAAAATGAAATTCTAAAATCTCAAGTTAAGCTTCCTGTGAATTTAACATTGGCTTATGCTCAAGACTGTAGGATACAAGCATCAGGAGACATAATATTTTCGGGAACAGGATCCTATCTTTCACATGTTGAAGCGTTGGGAGAGATTCATTTTAAAGGCAATAATTCAGTAGTGAGAGGAGGAGTTATTAAATCTGAAAAAGAGATACGATGTAAAATTGTCGGATCTGAAGGAGGAGGAAAAACTCAGCTTATTACAGGTAAAAAAGGACATATATATGCTGATGTAGCATATATAGGCACATGTCTTCTCTTTGGCTTAAGAGAATATGTTTTCGAAGAAGATTCAAAAAATGTACATGCTTATTTAGATGAAGATAATGAACTAATAGTTGAAAAGTTTGTGTTGTAGGAGGGAAAAATATGTCTTCTAACGAAATGAAAGTACTAATTTTTAGTTTGAACCAAGAAAGTTACGCAGTAAATATAATGGAAGTTGAAAGAATATTAGGTTATGAGGTTCCAACCTTAATTCCAGATGTTCCTGATTTTATTAAAGGAGTAATAAATTATGAAACTGGAATACTTCCAATTATTGATCTTAAAAAGAAATTTTCTTTGATAGATGTAACCTCACATGATAAAGAGAAAGATTCAAAAATTATAGTTACAAATGATACTGAAAATAAGTTTGGAATCTTAGTTGATAATGTATATGAGGTTAAGGACATAAAAACAACATCTATTGAAAAGAATCAAGCAGTTAGTTCCGGGGTTTCCGGAAGTTACATAGAAGGTTTAATAAAACTAGATAATAAGATAGTAATATTATTAGATCTTTCAAGAGTTCTTACTGAGGAAGAATCCGAGAGTATTTTTTAGGGGGATACGATATGCAAGACAATGATGTAAAAGTTGGCATAGCAGATTTAAATACGGTATACTCTCCTGGGAAAATAATGACTATTGGATTAGGATCATGTGTTGGGATAGGACTTTATGATAGAACAAAGGGTATAGCAGGTTTGGCACATATAATGTTACCAGATAGTACAAGCTTTAAAAACGTAACTAATGAATATAAGTTTGCAGATCTGGCAATACCAATACTAATAGAAAAAATGATTGTTCTTGGGTGCTCCAAGAGAAATTTAACAGCTAAAATTGCCGGTGGAGCATCTATGTTTAATTTTTCAGATAAAAGTATGGTAAATGACATAGGAAAAAGAAATGTTGAAGCAGTTAAGAAAACCTTAGATGAACAAAAGATTCCTATTTTAGCCTCTGATGTAGGAGGCAATAAAGGAAGAACTATGATTTTGTTCGCAGAAAATGGGTTAGTAAATGTCAAGACGATTGGGCAAGAAACTAAAGATTTATAATGGAGTTGATTTAATTGGATAAGATTAAGGTTTTAGTAGTAGATGATTCAGCTCTTATGAGAAAATTTATTTCAGATTTAATTAATCAAGAAGATGATATGGAGGCGATTGCAACAGCTAGAAATGGTAAGGAATTATTAAGTAAATTAATTAATTTTAAACCAGATGTAATAACACTAGATGTTGAAATGCCTGAAATGGATGGCATAGCCACTTTAAAAGAATTAAAGGCAAGCAGAATAAACATACCTGTTATAATGTTAAGTAGCCTAACAGCGTCAGGATCCAGGCTTACAATGGATTGTTTGAAATTAGGAGCATTTGATTTTGTACAAAAACCATCAGGATCTATTTCATTAGATATAAAAAAAGTGGCAAAAGATTTAACTGAGAAAATAAGAAATACTAGGTTTTATAATAAAAATAGAAGGGTAACTTCACCAATGAAATTGCCAGAGATTGCAGTAGATGTCGTAGGTAAAGGGAAAAAGATAGAAGGAAAAATTAAGGCTGTGGTGATAGGTGCGTCTACAGGTGGGCCTAAAGCATTAAATAATGTACTTCCGTTTTTACCTAAAAATTTAGATGTTCCAGTATTTGTTGTACAACATATGCCTAAAGGATTTACTAAGGCATTCGCTGAAAGATTGAATGAAACCTCAGACATGCATGTTGTTGAGGCCGAACACGGAATGATAATTGAAAATAATACGATTTATATTGCAAAAGCAGGATATCATATGGAAGTTGGAGCTGATAAAAGGATTTACTTAAATGAAGAACCATCTATTTGGGGTGTGAGACCAGCAGTAGATAAATTATTTCTATCTTCATCAAAAGTTTATGGCAAGAATTTATTATCAGTAATACTTACTGGTATGGGGAAAGATGGAGCTCAAGGAACAGTGGCGGTTAAAGATGCAGGTGGAATCACTATTTCAGAGGATGAAAGAACATGCACGATTTATGGAATGCCTAAGGCTGCATATGAAACTGGAAAAGTAGATTTAGTATTACCGTTAAATGAAATAAAAAATACAATAGTTAAAATTATAAAGGAGAACTTATAGCCTATGGATTTTTTAGAATTTGAAAAATGGGTTTATAAAGAAATGGGAATTAACTTATCGGCGTATAAACCTAATCAGCTTCATAGAAGAATTGAAAGCTTAATGAGCAGGGTTGGTGTTAAAAATTTACAAGATTATAAAGTTCTTTTAACAAAAGATAAAGAACAAAAACAAAGGTTTTTAGATTTTATAACAATTAATGTTACCGAATTTTTTAGAAATCCAGAAATGTTTAGTCAATTAGAAGATTTACTTAAAAAAGAATTCGTGAAAAATCCATCTTTAAAAGTATGGAGTGCTGCATGCTCCATAGGTTGTGAACCTTATTCATTAGGAATCATAATGGATAACATTGGTTATAAAGGCAAGTTAACTATACTTGCAACGGATATAGATCAGACTATTTTAAGTAAAGCACAATTAGGTCAATATTCAGAAAATGAAATAAAGAATGTAAATTCTACAAATTTAGATAAATATTTTTCAAAAGTTAACGATAAATATTTTATAAAGGATGAAATCAAGAAAAAAATCACATTCCAAAAGCAAGATTTAATTTTGGACAACTATGATAGTAATTTTGACATTATAGTTTGTAGAAATGTTGTTATTTATTTTAATAATGACACAAAAGACAAAATATATGAAAAGTTTTCAAAGTCTTTAAAAAAAGGCGGATTACTTTTCGTAGGAGCCACCGAGACCATATATGATTATAAAAAGTATGGTTTCGAAAAAGCATCAACATTCATATATAGGAAATTGTAAGGAGGATAATCATGGATACATCACAATATTTATCAATGTTTTTAGAGGAATCCTTTGATAACCTTCAGATATTAAATGAATCATTACTAGAGCTTGAGCAAAACCCTCAAGATATGGACAAGCTAAACGAAATATTTAGAGTTGCTCATACAATAAAGGGAATGGCTGCTACAATGGGATTTACAAATGTTGCTGAATTAACTCACAAAATGGAGGATGTACTTTCAAAATTTAGAGAAGGTGTCCTTGAAGTTACAAAAAATGAGGTGACTGTATTATTCGATTGTTTAGATACTCTAGAAAAGATGGTCAATAATATCCAGGATGGTATTGAAGAGCAAGTAGATATTACTTCAATTATTAAGGATTTAGAATCTATAGGTAAAGAGCAATCACAAGCCGAATCAGATGAAGTAAGTGTAGATGTTAAAGAAGAAGATAAGGATTTAGAAGAGTTCCTTGAGATAAATCAGTATGATTTATCTGTAATAAAGCAAGCGCAGGAAAAAGGCTACAATCCACTTAATATTGTAATTAAGCTAAGTGAAGCTACTTTGCTTAAATCTGCAAGAGCATTTTTAATTGTTAAAGACTTAGAAGAACGTGGAGAAATAATAAAATCATATCCTGCAACTGATGATATTGAATCAGAAAACTTTGATTTTACTCTTAAATTTATTCTTTTAACACAAGACTCTAAAGCTGATATTCATAATTTAATAATTGGAATATCTGAAATTGAAGAGGTAAAATGTGAAGAGGTAAAGGTAGAAGCTAAACAAGATAAAACAGAAGAGTCAAAACCAGTGGAGAAGACTCCAGAAAAAGTTCAAGAAAAAGCTCAAGAAAAAGCTCCATTAGGTAATATACAGCCTAAAAAGGAAATAGCTAAAAATACAACTCAGAAAGAAAATAAGAAAACTCATCAATCAGTTAGAGTTGACTTAGAAAGATTAGACAAACTTATGAATATGGTATCTGAGTTAGTTATCAATAGAACAAGATTAGAACAAATAAGTTTAAAATATAAATCTTTAGAATTAAATGAAACACTTGAACAAGTAGCTAGAACAACAACAGATTTACAAGACTTGGTTATGAAAATAAGAATGTTACCATTAGATGTAGTATTCAATAGATTCCCAAGAATGATTAGGGATATTTCTGTAGAATTAAACAAGGAAATAAATTTTGTTGTTGAGGGTGCAGAGACAGAGCTAGATAGAACTGTAATTGATGAAATTGGAGAACCATTAATTCACTTATTAAGAAATGCTGCAGACCATGGAGTTGAAAGCAAGGAAGATAGAATTGCAAAAGGTAAAAATCCCGTTGGTACTGTAAGATTAGTTGCATATCAAGAAGGAACTAAAGCAGTAATCAAAGTAGAAGATGATGGTGCTGGAATAGATCCTGCTAAGATTAAAGCTAAAGCTGAACGTGTTGGTATTAATACCGAAGGCATGAACGAGGATGATATTAAAAACCTAATATTTGCTCAAGGATTCTCAACA
This sequence comes from Clostridium sp. YIM B02551, assembly GCF_022324735.1. Classification (NCBI taxonomy): domain Bacteria; kingdom Bacillati; phylum Bacillota; class Clostridia; order Eubacteriales; family Clostridiaceae; genus Clostridium; species Clostridium sp. YIM B02551. The sequence continues at coordinate 72,131 of NZ_JAKGTF010000006.1, forward strand.
AATGAAGTGGTTACAGACATTTCTGGTAGAGGAGTAGGAATGGATGTTGTAAAAACAAAAATTTCTGCATTAGGTGGAACTGTTGAAGTAGTTTCAGAAATAGGCAAAGGTTCTGCATTTATAATTAAATTACCGTTAACACTTCAAATTATACAAGCTTTACTTGTAAAAGTAGGCAGTGAAACTTTTGCAATATCATTAGGATTTATTGATAGAGTAATAGATTATAAAAAAGATAATGTTAAGCAAACTAATGGTAAGGAAGTTATTATATACAGAGATGAAGTTATACCTCTAGTAAGAGTTAATGAAAAACTTCATATTGACAGCCAAGAAGAAGGTAAAAAGTTTGTTATAATAGTAAAAGTTGGAGGAAAAACTGTTGGACTACAAGTTGATTCATTAGCAGGTCAACAGGAAGTTGTTATAAAACCTTTAGGTAAGAGTTTAGAATCCTTAAAAGAGTATATCGGAGCTACTATACTTGGTGACGGTTTAGTGACTTTAATACTTGATGTAGCTGCATTATTGCAGCTGGGTTAGGAGAGAATATAAATGAAAGAAAACCTATTTAGTCCAATGCAGTTAGATGCTATAAGAGAAGTATCTAACATAGGTGCTGGGAATGCTGCTACAGCATTATCCCAGCTGCTAAATAAAAAAATAGATATGTCAGTACCATCAGTTAATATTATCGATTTTGAAGAAGTTTTTTCAAACTTCACTGATGAGAAAGAAGTGTTAGGAATCTTAATTAGAGTTTTAGGGGATACTCCAGGTAATATCTTATTTATATTTGAAAAAGATGCAGCTAGTGAGATTGTTGAAGCTTTAATTGGTTCCGCAGATATGTTATTAACCGAGATGGGAAAATCAGCACTTTGCGAGGTAGGTAATATTATATCTGGTGCTTTTATGAATGCTATTAGTAAGTTTACTAATCTTTCAATTATGGCTTCAGTACCAGCCATGTCGCACGATATGCTAGGAGCAGTTCTATCTTCTACAATGATAGAAACTGCACAATTTAGTGAAAATATATTGGAAATAGAAACAAATTTTTTAACAGGTAACAATTGTACTGAGGCTGGAGGATACTTCTACTTCTTGCCTATGCCTGGATCTTTAGAAAAAATATTAAATGCAATAGGAGTAATGTAATTACGGAGGGAATGCGAATGTCAAGAGTATTAATAGTGGATGATGCTGCTTTCATGAGAATGATGATTAAGGATATCTTAGAAAAGAATGGGTTTGAAGTTGTTGGTGAAGCTAACAATGGAATAAAAGCTGTAGAATTATATAAAAAAGAAAAACCAGATGTTGTAACAATGGATATCACAATGCCTGATATGGATGGTATTGAAGCAGTTAAACAAATTAAAGAATTTGACCCATCAGCAAGAGTTATTATGTGTTCAGCTATGGGACAACAAAGTATGGTAATGGATGCAATAAGAGCAGGAGCAAAAGACTTTATCGTTAAGCCTTTCCAAGCAGATAGAGTACTTGAAGCTATAAAGAAAACCATAGGATAACCAAATTAGGAGGGAAGACCTATGCAAATAATTGCCTTTAGAATAGGAAATGAATTTTTTGGTGTAGAAACACGAAATGTACAAAATATTAATGATATTATGGAGATTACAAAGGTACCTAATTCTCCTGCATACATAAAAGGGTTAATTAATCTAAGAGGGAACATTATTTCACTAGTTGATTTACATCTTCTTTTAGAAGCTCAAGTATCTGAAGAAAGTCAAAATAATATTATTATATTGGGAATTGAAGAAGAACAAATAGGGATTATGGTAGATTCTGTTCAAGAAGTAATAGAGGTTGACGAGAAGGATATTCAAAAAATTGAAGCTTCTAAGCACCAAGCATACTTAAAAGGTATAGTTAACCTAGGTGATAAAATTATCACGTTGATTGATATAAACAGAATATTAAATCCATAAAAAAGTGAGGGGAAAACATGGCAGAGGTTTTATCACAAAGTGAAATAGATGCTTTGTTATCTGCCCTTTCTACAGGAGAACTGCAACCAGAGGAGCTTCAAAAGGATGAAGAGAAACAAAAAGTTAAGCTTTATGACTTTAGAAGCCCTCAGAAGTTTTCTAAGGAACATATAAGAACACTTGAACTTATTCATGATAATTATGCAAGAATAATAAGTAATTATTTGAGTGGTCAACTTAGAAAAAATGTCAAAGTTAAGATAGAAACTGTAGAACAGATAACCTATGAGGAATTTATACACTCAGTATCAAATCCAACAATATTGACTATATTCACTTTGGCTCCGCTTAGTGGAAGTATTTTATTTGAGACAAATCCGCAGTTTGTTTATCAAGTATTAGACATTCTATTAGGTGGTGATGGAGAGAGAAAACTATATACAGCAAAAGAATTTACAGATATAGATAAAAATATAATACAACAAGTCAATGCTGGATTGATTTCAAATCTAAAGTTGGCTTGGGAGGATTTAATTTCAGTTGAACCTGCTGTAGATTCAATAGAAACAAATCCAGCTCTAAATCAAACATTAGCGCCAACTGAGCCAGTTGCACTTATCGTTTTTTCTGTTGAACTTGGAAAAAGTAATTGTTTCATCAACCTATGTATTCCATATCTAAGCTTAGAAAAAGTTCTTGATAAGTTAGTTGTTCAATACTGGTTTAGAGATGAAGGAGAAGGCGATAAAGAAGAATCTAAGAAGAAAGTATTAGATAGATTAAATAATGTAGATGTTAGCATGCATGTAGAATTAGGAAAGACACATCTTATGGTTGATGACTTCTTAAAGCTTGTTAATGGAGACATAGTTAAATTGGATAATAAATTTACAGAGCCTGTTAAAGTATTTGTGGAAAATGAAGTAAGCTATATTGGTAAACCAGGAGTTATTGGTAAGAAGGCAGGCGTAGCTATTCTAGATATTTTGGAAAAGGATGTGGGAAACGATGAGTAACGGATTTCTTTCACAAGAAGAAATAGATTCACTTTTAAATGGAAATCCTAGCAGTACAGCAAGTCAGCCTGAAGCGGATGATGATCAAAATTTAAAGGATATAGAAAAAGATTTGTTGGGTGAAATTGGAAACATATCCATGGGCTCAGCATCAACTGCCTTATCACAGATTATTAATCAACAGGTTAATATCACAACTCCAGTGGTAACACTGACAACATTGCATGAGGTTAAAAAAGGATTTGAGACACCAAATATAGTATTAGAAGTAGAATATACTTCAGGAATTGTAGGTAAGAATATCCTTATTATGAAAAATACTGATGCATCAGTTATAGCAAATCTGATGATGGGTGGAGATGGTTCGGTAGCAGTTACGGAATTATCAGAAATAGAAATATCTGCTGTTCAAGAAGCAATGAATCAAATGATAGGTTCAGCAGCAACTTCAATGGCAACAATGTTCTCAAGAGAAGTAAATATTTCCCCGCCTAAATCAAAAGTTTGGCAAAATGATGGTGATGAAATTGCTGAGGATATCAGCGACGATGAAAAGGTAGTTAAAGTTTCTTTCAGAATGACAATAGGTTCACTTGTAGATTCAAGCATAATGCAAATATTACCTGTAAGTACAGCAAAGAAAATAGTTGCAATTATGATGGGAGAAGAGGATTTAATTGGTAGTGAAACTGGTAACGAAGCAGTAGTTTCAAAGGAGATTCATCAAGAAGCACCAGTGCAAAGGGCACAAAGTCATACTGAAGCAAGAGTACAAGAAAATAATGCATACGCAAGTAGTGCACCAGCACCAGTTCAAGCACCAGCTCCAGTAGTTGAAGTACATAGAGCACAATTCGAACCATTATCTGCAAGTAGCACAGGAGCAGCACATAGTAATATTGATTTAATATTAGATGTACCGCTTGAAATATCAGTAGTTCTTGGAAGAACTAAAAAGAGTATAAGAGATATTCTAAATTTCTCAAGTGGATCTTTAATAGAGTTAGAAAAACTTGCTGAAGAACCAGTTGAAGTTTTAGTAAATGGTAAGAAGATAGCTTATGGTGAAGTTGTAGTTGTTGATGAAAACTTTGGCGTAAGAATTACAAGCATAGTTTCAGGTGCTGAAAGAATAAAATCATTAAGATAAAAAAAGCTTTGTAAAAAGTCTCATATAGCAATAATGTCTATATGGACCTTTTACAAGACTTTCAAAATAGGTTAAGAATTTAACTCCTAGTATTATTTTTTAACAAGTAATACTAGGAGTTTCTATTTATGGGTAATATAATAATGCATTTTATCCGCGTATTGGGTATTTCATGCTTAATTATATACAATCTAAATTAAATTACTAAATAAATATAAACATGTAACGATAATAATATTAGAACAATAAAGTATTAAAGGTGGGGTTAGTATGAATATTAAAGGGATATCTCCCTCAAGTATTAATAATTACTATAATTCAAATGTAAAAAAGGTAGAAAAGAAGGATGTAGCCAAAGTTCACGATAAAATTGAAATATCAAAGACTGGTAAAGCCCTTCAAAAATATGGTGTGGAAGAAGTATTTACAAATTCACCAGAAAAAATAGAAAAGTTAAAAAATGATATTAAAAATGGAACTTATAATCCAAGTTCAGCTGCTATCTCTAGAGCAATGTTTGACTCAATGAAAGGGAGAAAAATTTAATGAGTGAATCCATAAAAGAAATATTTGTAGAAGAGAAAAAAAGCTTAATGAAGCTTATGAATATTTTAGAGAAGCAACATGGATATATAATAAATAAAGAAATTTTCAACTTGGAGGGTATAGTTGAAGAAATTCAAGAAGTAAATAAAGAAGTAGCTCAGTGGGAAGTAAAAAGAAGAAGGGCTACATCGGGGTTAGATTTGGTTGATTACATTAATAATAATAAAGATGAAGAGCTAGAAAATTTATATAGAGAAATAAGAATGCTCTTAGAAGAATTAAGATTACAGAAGGATACTAATGAGTTATTAATAAAACAGCAGCTATCCTTTACAAATAGACTATTAACATTAATTAATCCTAGAAGAGATATAGATACTTACAATTCTTATGGGAAAATAAAAAGGTAATGGGAGGATAATATGTCAGGATTATTTGGAACATTAAATATTGGTGGAAGAGGAATGTCAGTTGCTCAAAAAACAATTGATGTAACTTCACATAATATTTCTAATGCTAACACGCCTGGATTTTCAAGACAAAGGGCTCAGATAGAAACATCAAGACCTTATGGAGGACCTGTATTAGGCGCTGTTGCTACAGCAGGCCAAGTAGGAACAGGAGCTCAAGTATCTGCAATAGAAAGAATAAGAGATACATTTTTGGATTTTCAGGTAAGAAATGAAACAAGTACAGCTGGTAAGTTTGATATAAGAAATAATTTCTTAAGTGAAGTACAAGATATATTTAACGAACCATCAGATACAGGCATTTCAACATTAATGGGTAAGTTCTTTGATTCATGGCAAGAACTATCCAAACAACCTCAAAACTCAAATGCTAGGACTGTAACTGCTCAACAAACAGTTTCGTTAACAGATGCATTAAATCATACATACACTAAGCTTCAAGATTTAAAATCAAATGCTCAAAATTTACTTAAGAATGACGTGACTGATATGAATAGTATATTAGATCAGATTGGTGCGTTAAATAAGGAAATTAAAACAGTTAAAGTTTCAGGAAATGAACCTAATGATTTAATGGATAAAAGAGATTTGCTTATTGACCAATTAAGTAATAAATTTAATTTAAATGTAGAGAGAAAAGAGTTTGAGGGTATAGATTTAAAACCTACAGATACAGGTAGTATGAAAAATAGTAAGCTAGTAGCTGCTGATGATAATGAATCAGTTATGAGATTTTCATATATTAGTTCGATGGAAAAGGATAGTGATGATCCATCTGGCCAAACTTATACTATAACATATTATAAGCTAGGCAATATGCAATCTGAGGATAATAAAGGTACAATGAAAGTAACGGGATTAACACCTGATAAAGTTGATGAATTAATGAATTCTAGAATATTATGGGCTAATTCAGAGGGAACTCCAGTAAAAGGTGATGGATATCCTGTAAAAGCAAATTATACTATAAATGCTGCTGAAATTATGGATTTTCAGCCTCAATCAGGAGAAATAGCTGGTACAATATCAGTAGAACAAGATATAAATGGATATATAGATCAGTTAAATAAGATTGCTAAATCATTAGCATATTCAGTAAATGCAATACATTCTGGACTTACAAAGGGTACTGGAAATCCTGGAGTACCAGATAAAGATTATTCCGTTTTCTTTGTAAATAAAGATGTAGCTAAATATAGTAATACACATGAATTAAATAACTTAGATGATACTTTAGCTGCAGAGCAAGATATTAATGCTGGAAACATTACTTTAAATGAAGAATTATTAAATGATGTAATGAAGATAAAAACAAAGACTCATGATAATGCTTATGCCTTTACAGCACAGAATCCAGTAGATGGAGAAAGTGATGGTGCTAGAGCATTAGCAATTGCAAAACTAAGAGATACCTTACTTAGAGTTCAAGATTTTGGAGGACTGGTTAGTACTAGAGCAGATATGTTCAATGCTTCAAGAGGAGGAGCCACACTAAGTAATAACGGAATGACAATTGCTAGTGATACAAGTGGAATGACACTTAGTGGATATTTTAAAGATACAATTGATAAATTAGGTGTTCAAGCACAAGAATCAGGTAGAATGGTAACCAATCAAGAGAGTCTACTTAATTCTCTTCAACAAAGTAGAGACTCAGTATCGGGAGTATCATTAGATGAAGAAATGACAAATTTAGTACAATTTCAACATGCATACAATGCAAATGCTAAGATAATTGCTACAGTAGATGAACTTCTTAATGTTGTAGTAAATGGGTTGATAAAATAGGGGGTTTGTTAAATGAGAGTAACCAATAGAATGCTTTCTAACAATTATTTAAATGATATGAGAACAAACTTGACAAATATGCAAAAGATGCAAAGTCAATTAAGTTCAGGTAAGGAAATAAGAAGACCGTCAGATAATCCTTTTAAAGTAGCTAGATCGATGCAACTTACATCTGACATGGCAACTAATACTCAATATAATGAGAATATTAAAGATACTATTAACTGGCTTGATGCAACAGATACATCCTTAGGGCAAGTAAATGAATCTTTACAGAGAGTCAGAGAACTTATGGTTTCAGCAGGAAATGCAGCCTTTGGTTCAGACGAAAGAAAAGCAATAAAGGATGAAGTAAATCAAAAAGTTTCTGAAATAGCTCAAATATTAAATACAAATTTTGACGGTAGATATATATTTGGAGGTACTAAGACTACATCTAAGCCTATAAATGTAAACACAGAAGTATTAAGTGGGAACAACACTTTATCATTTGCAGGTAAAAATGGAGAAAATCTACCAACAAATTCAACAGATATTGATGTTCAAGCTCAACTAGACATGATTGGAACAAAAATGAACGTTGAAGTTACCCAAGGAGTAACTATGAGTTACAATGTAACTGCAAGTGAAGTTACTAATTTTACTAATGAAAAAGGTAAAAAAATTGATGTAATGGATTTGTTAAAGGATATCGTTACTAATCTAGATTCTACGAACCCAGCTGATCAAGAAAAACTTATAAATGATAATTTAAGTGATTTAACTTCAACAGTTACGAATGTTTTGAAAATAAGGGCTGAAGTTGGAGCTAAACAAAATAGAATGGATTCTGCCAAAGATAAGAATGAAGAAGAGAATTTTAATATGACGGATATACTTTCAAAAACAGAGGATATTGATATTACTCAAAAGATGATGGAATATTCTATGGCTCAAACAGTTTATACAGCAGCACTACAAACTTCGTCTAGAATAATACAACCATCACTAATGGATTTCCTAAGATAATAGGAGGATAAAGTATGGAATTAATTACAAAATTTCATGGAACTTTTAACTATGAAGAAAAAGACATTATAAATTTTCCAAATGGAATTATGGGCTTCGAAGAATTGAATAAATTTATAATAGTTGAATCTAAGGAAAATGAAGCATTTAAAATACTACAATCTTTAGAAGATGGTGATATAGGGTTGCTTAGTATTTCTCCATTTGATGTTAAAGAGGATTACGAAGTAGAGTTAAATGAAGAAATGGTAAATTCTTTGGGAATTGAAAGTCCTGAGGATGTAATTTTATATAATATTGTTACTTTAAATAGTGATATTTATAAAATTACAGTAAATTTAAAGGCACCAATTATTATAAATGTTAATAAAAAAGTAGGAAAACAGGTAATAATAGATAAAGAAGAATATAAGATAAAACATCCTTTAATAAAGAGGTGATTGAATGTTAGTTATTACCAGGAAAAAGGGTGAGTCATTGTTAATTGGTGACGACATAGAAATAGAAGTTTTAAAACTTGAAAATGGAAGCGTAAAACTTGCTATTAATGCACCAAAGAGTATAAGAATACTTAGAAAAGAATTGTATGTAGAAGTTACAAATGAAAATAAGGAAGCTATATCTTTTGACTTAGAGATTCTTAAGAAAATAAAAAAATGATATTGTAATCGGGGTGAATAATATGGATGTTAACGCGGTTAGTCAAGGAGGACAACTGAACCTAGATTATCAATTAAGTGCGACGGTAGAAAAGGTTGAAATTAAACCTCCAGTTGATAATAAAGTGAAGGAAGAAAAAGACGATAAAGATATTAAAAAAGCTGTGCAAAAATTAAATAAATTTTTAGAAGATGAAGGTACTCATGCAGTTTATTCTACTCATGATAAGTTCAAGAAAGACGTCATGATCAAAATAGTTGATAATGAGACAAATGAAGTTATCTTAGAAATTCCGCCAAAGAAAATTTTAGATATGATAGCTAAAATGTGTGAAACAGTTGGAGTAGTCTTCGATAAGAAAGCTTAAGGTGGTGGTTTAATGGAATTTAAACTTAATAAAATTGACACTGACTTGAGAAGAAAGCTAATGGAACAAACTAAAGATGGTAAAGTTCATGGCCCTAGTAAAAAAGAAATAACCATTAGAGCATATAGTGAAGACGAAGAAACTGCAAAAGATAGAAGTTCATTTAGAGAGACTTTGAAACGTAGCAAGCAGCAAGGTGGAAAAAATCATAAGATTGAAGTTGAAGGCGTCATGGTAGATAATTTGCAGGTAGAGGGAGAAAAAGAAATATCAAATAATAACTCCCTTGGGGTATTTGTTGATACAAAAAAATAGGAGGGAAAATATGTACCCAAATGCGTTAAATGTATATAAAAATAATTCCGTAAATTATGCTTCAAAAGAACAATTGTTACTTATGCTTGTAGATGGTGCTGTAAAATATTCAAAACAGTCAAAGGATGCGATTGAGAAAAAAGATATCAAAAAAGCTCATGAATATCTAACAAGAACTCAAGATGTCTTTACTGAACTAATGATAAGCTTAGATAGAGGGGCTGGAGATTGGGCAGAAAATATGTTTAAGATATATGACTTTATAAAGAGTGAGTTAGCTATGATTAACATAAAGAAAGATATAGAAAGACTAGATAAGATTATACCAATAATAGAGGATGTACAAGATACTTGGCATAAAGCTTATCAGTTATCTAAGAATTCAAATATTGGATAATAAGGAGTGATTTTATGAGTAGTGTTAGTTCAAGTACATCAACACAAAGTATGTCCGGAAACAGAGTAACTGGATTAAGTGGTATGGATGTAGAGAGTATGGTCAAGGCAGCTATGCTTGGTCAACAAAATAAAATAAATAAAGCAATGCAACAAAAGCAATTATTACAATTCCAACAAGAAGCATATAGAGATGTAATTAAGGATTTGAGAGATTTCTATTCAAAGTATACTGATATTACAAAGACTGATACTTCATTATTATTATCTAAGAACTATCAAACATCGGTTTTTAATAGTCCAAGTTCAGCTGTAACTGCAGTTGGTTTATCAGGTGCACAAGTTGGAACTTATAAAGTGCAAGTAAATAAGTTAGCTACACCAGCACAGGTTCAATTTAGTGATTTTAGTAGTTTATTAAACAAAAGCAATGATATCTATATTGATGGTAAAAAAGTAACAGTAGATTTAACAGGGATAACATCTGCAACTGATTCAGCTACTATAAATACGATAGTGACGAAGTTTAATGATGCAATAACTAATGCTGGTGTTTCGGCAAAAATGTCAAGAAGTGATCTATCAGGAAATTACATACTTCAAACTACACAAACTGGATCAAATCAAACAATTGGAATGGCTCCAATACAAACAACTGTAGCATTAGGAGATCTTGCTGGACAAAAATTAACATTTAATATTGATGGTACAGGATATAATGTTGATCTATCAGGATATACATCTCCAACTGATAATGATGCAATATTATTAACCATAAGAAATAGTACAAGCGGCAAATTAGGGTATACTTCTGATGGAACAAATGTTACATTTACAACAAGTTCATTAGGAAGTTCGAGTAGCTTAGGTATAGTAAATGCAACTGATGGAACAAATATTGTACCGCTAATAAATGGTTCAAATCAAGCTCTTAATTCTAAAGGAACAGATTCTGAGGTTCAAGTATCAGATACCTATGGTAACAACAATGTTACTAAGACTTTCCAAGGTAATGATTTTGTAATAGATAATGTTAAGTTTACAATTTCAGATGTTACCACTTCTCCAGTGGTAATTAACGGAAAAACAGATGTTGAAGATTTAAAGAAGAGAATAGTTAATTTTGTTAATGACTATAACAATCTATTAGATAAAATAACAACAAAATTACAAGAAAAGAAGAATCCTGATTACCCACCACTAACAGATGATCAAAAAAGCAGCATGACTCAAGATCAAATAAATCAGTGGGAAGCCAAGACAAAAGAAGGATTATTAAGAAATGACAATTATTTATCTTCAATTGTTTCGCAACTAAGAAGTGCTTTTAATACACCTGTTACAGGTTCAAACATGAAGTATTATGATATGGGAATAGATTTTACTAATGATTACACAAAACCAGGACAATTGGTAATAGATGAGGATAAATTGACAACTGCATTGCAAAATGATCCTGATAAAGTATATAAGTTACTTACAAGTGCAGCTAATCCACTTGATACTAAAGAAAAACAGTTTAATGATTCTGGTATAATTCAAAGATTTAAAACAATATTAAATGATAATGTAATTAATTCAGGATCACAATTGTTAAAAAAAGTTGGATTTGAAGGAACATTAACATTCTATAACAATGATATGAAGAAAACTATTGATGATCAAACTAAATCAATTCTTGATATGCAAGAAAAATTTACAGATCAGCAAAATAGACTATATCAAAGATATGCAGCGTTAGAAACTGCTATGAATAATTATAATAGTCAAGCAACTTATTTAAGTTCGGCATTTGGTGGTGGACAATAATGAATTTTTGGAAGGAAGCAATTAAATTAGAAAATTTGTTTCTGGAGTATTTAGAGAAAGACATGTTTGAAGAATTTAATAAGCATATTAAAGAACGTGAAGAATTTTATAATAGATATGCTGCAGAAGATTCTAGTGAGGTTGCTAAGTTCTTGAGTTCAAACGAATATAAAGAAATAAATAAAAAAGTTAATGATTTGTATGAGCTTAAAAAAGATGCCATAAAAAAAGAAATAAAGGAATTAGCACTTTCTCATAAAGCTGCACAAGAGTATAGAAACAACTCCTTTAATGGAATAAGTTACTTTTCAAAGAAAGTTTAAATTATTTAATAAGACTATAAAGGTTTAAAATAATATTTACGATATTATAATTGTAGACATTATTTATATACAAATAACGACACGGATGTCGAAAACAAAATTCAAGGAGGAATAAAAAATGATAATTAATCACAATCTTAACGCTATGAATGCTCATAGAAATATGGGAATCAACATTGGAAATGCAGGAAAATCAATGGAAAAATTAAGCTCAGGTTTAAGAATAAACAGAGCTGGAGATGACGCTGCTGGTCTTGCAATTTCTGAAAAAATGAGAGGACAAATCAGAGGTTTAGATCAAGCTTCAAGAAACTCTCAAGATGGTATATCTTTAATTCAAACTGCTGAAGGTGCTTTAAATGAAACTCACTCAATTCTACAAAGAATGAGAGAATTAGCAGTACAATCTACAAATGATACTAACGTATCAGCTGACAGAAGCCAAATACAATTAGAAGTATCACAATTAAAGAATGAAATAAACAGAATAGCTAGCCAAACAGAATTCAATACTAAGAAGTTATTAACTGGAAAAGCTAGTAATGTAGTATTCCAAGTTGGAGCAAATAGTGGACAAACAATAAAGCTAGCAATAAAAACAATGAATGCACAAGCTTTATCTGTAAACAATGTTGACGTAAGAGGACTTACAAGTGGAGCTAAGAGTATTACAGGACAAATTGATACAATCAACAAAGCAATAAACACAGTATCAAGCGAAAGAGCAAAACTTGGATCATACCAAAACAGATTAGAACACACAATAGCTAACTTAAATACATCTTCAGAAAACTTACAAGCAGCTGAAAGCAGAGTAAGAGATGTAGATATGGCTAAAGAAATGATGAACTACTCTAAGAACAACATATTACAACAAGCTGCTCAAGCAATGCTTGCTCAAGCTAACCAAACACCTCAAGGAGTACTTCAACTATTAAGATAATACTAGATTAAACATAAATAAGGGTATCTATGATACCCTTATTTATGTTTTTGAAAATTTTAAATTTTTATTAATTTTATGCTAAAGTTACAAGATTTAACTACGATATATTAAAAGTGTTTATAACTTAAAAATGGACAGGGATGTCTAGAAACAAAATTCAAGGAGGAATAAAAATGATAATTAATCACAATCTTAACGCTATGAATGCTCATAGAAATATGGGAATCAACATTGGAAATGCAGGAAAATCAATGGAAAAGTTAAGCTCAGGTTTAAGAATAAACAGAGCTGGAGATGACGCTGCTGGTCTTGCAATTTCTGAAAAAATGAGAGGACAAATCAGAGGTTTAGATCAAGCTTCAAGAAACTCTCAAGATGGTATATCTTTAATCCAAACTGCTGAAGGAGCTTTAAATGAAACTCACTCAATTCTACAAAGAATGAGAGAATTAGCAGTACAAGCTACAAATGATACTAACGTAACAGCTGACAGAAAGCAAATACAATTAGAAGTATCACAATTAAAGAATGAAATAAACAGAATAGCTAGCCAAACAGAATTCAATACTAAAAAATTATTAACTGGAAAAGCTAGTAACGTAGTATTCCAAGTTGGAGCAAATAGTGGTCAAACAATAAAGCTAGCAATAAAAACAATGGATACAAAAGCTTTAGGAGTTACAGCTAACATCAATGTAAACACTTCTATAGCATCAAAAATTACAGGACAAATTGATACAATTAACAAAGCAATAAACACAGTATCAAGTGAAAGAGCAAAACTTGGAGCATACCAAAACAGATTAGAACACACAATAGCTAACTTAAATACATCTTCAGAAAACTTACAAGCAGCTGAAAGCAGAGTAAGAGATGTAGATATGGCTAAAGAAATGATGAACTACTCTAAGAACAACATATTACAACAAGCTGCTCAAGCAATGCTTGCTCAAGCTAACCAAACACCTCAAGGAGTACTTCAATTATTAAGATAGTGCTTAATAGAACATTAATAAGGGTATCGTAGATACCCTTATTTTTTTATAAATATTACCCTAAAGTTATAAAATTTACTTACGAAATAATAAATGTAAGGAAAACTTACAAAGAGACAAGGATGTCGAAAAACAAAATTCAAGGAGGAATAAAAAATGATAATTAATCACAATCTTAACGCTATGAACGCTCATAGAAATATGGGAATCAACATTGGAAATGCAGGAAAATCAATGGAGAAATTAAGCTCAGGTTTAAGAATAAACAGAGCTGGAGATGACGCTGCAGGACTAGCAATTTCTGAAAAAATGAGAGGACAAATCAGAGGTTTAGATCAAGCTTCAAGAAACTCTCAAGATGGTATATCTTTAATCCAAACAGCTGAAGGTGCTTTAAATGAAACTCACTCAATTCTTCAAAGAATGAGAGAATTAGCAGTACAAGCTACAAATGATACTAACGTAACAGCTGACAGAAAGCAAATACAATTAGAAGTATCACAATTAAAGAACGAAATAAACAGAATTTCTAGCCAAACAGAATTCAATACTAAGAAGCTATTAACTGGAAAAGCTAGTAATGTAGTATTCCAAGTTGGAGCAAATAGTGGTCAAACAATAAAGCTAGCAATAAAAACAATGGATACAAAAGCTTTAGGAGTTACAGCTAACATCAATGTTAACACTTCTATAGCATCAAAAATTACAGGACAAATTGATACAATTGACAAAGCAATAAACACAGTATCAAGCGAAAGAGCAAAACTTGGAGCATACCAAAACAGATTAGAACACACAATAGCTAACTTAAATACATCTTCAGAAAACTTACAAGCAGCTGAAAGCAGAGTAAGAGATGTAGATATGGCTAAAGAAATGATGAACTACTCTAAGAACAACATATTACAACAAGCTGCTCAAGCAATGCTTGCTCAAGCTAACCAAACACCTCAAGGAGTACTTCAACTATTAAGATAGTGCTTAATAGAACATTAATAAGGGTATCGTAGATACCCTTATTTTTTTTGCATTTTTTATCAATAGCACACTAAAGGTATAGAATTTAACTACGATATAATTAATGTAAGTAGAACTTACAAAGAGACAAGGATGTCGAAAAACAAAATTCAAGGAGGAATAAAAAATGATAATTAATCACAATCTTAACGCTATGAACGCTCATAGAAATATGGGAATCAACATTGGAAATGCAGGAAAATCAATGGAGAAATTAAGCTCAGGTTTAAGAATAAACAGAGCTGGAGATGACGCTGCAGGACTAGCAATTTCTGAAAAAATGAGAGGACAAATCAGAGGTTTAGATCAAGCTTCAAGAAACTCTCAAGATGGTATATCTTTAATCCAAACAGCTGAAGGTGCTTTAAATGAAACTCACTCAATTCTTCAAAGAATGAGAGAATTAGCAGTACAAGCTACAAATGATACTAACGTAACAGCTGACAGAAAGCAAATACAATTAGAAGTATCACAATTAAAGAACGAAATAAACAGAATTTCTAGCCAAACAGAATTCAATACTAAAAAATTATTAACTGGGAAAGCTAGTAACGTAGTGTTCCAAGTTGGAGCAAATAGTGGTCAAACAATAAAGCTAGCAATAAAAACAATGGATACAAAAGCTTTAGGAGTTACAGCTAACATCAATGTTAACACTTCTATAGCATCAAAAATTACAGGACAAATTGATACAATTGACAAAGCAATAAACACAGTATCAAGCGAAAGAGCAAAACTTGGAGCATACCAAAACAGATTAGAACACACAATAGCTAACTTAAATACATCTTCAGAAAACTTACAAGCAGCTGAAAGCAGAGTAAGAGATGTAGATATGGCTAAAGAAATGATGAACTACTCTAAGAACAACATATTACAACAAGCTGCTCAAGCAATGCTTGCTCAAGCTAACCAAACACCTCAAGGAGTACTTCAACTTCTAAGATAATATTAAACTGAAAAGAACCAAGTTATTCTTGGTTCTTTTTCATAAAGGAGATAAAATGAAAATAGAGAACTGCTTTGATAAGATTAATAACATTGAGCTATTAAAATTGATTGAAGATAATAGATCTGTATATTTGGGAAGTAAATATAATATGAAAAGAGAAATTTCAAGTTTTAAAAATAAATTTGAAAAGATAAATAAAAAATATCAGGTTGTCATATTTGGTGCTTCAGGAGGTAAATGGATTGAGGAATTTACTGATGAATTCACGGACCGTGATATAGTTTTTGTTGAGCCTTTAAATGAATTGAAAGATGAGCTTCAAGAGTCTATAAAAAATCTAAAGGTAGATATTAAAGTATTGTCTTTAGAAGATGAAGATTTTAGAAGAGATTTAAAGGATTCTTTAAAAAGAAGATTCATAGAATTTATTGTTTTTTCAAATTATGATTTAACTTTTCCCAAAGAAGTCTATCATTTAAAGGAATTGATAAAAGAATGTGTTATTGACAAGACAATTGATGAAAATACAGTTATAGCATTCTCAAAAGAATGGTTTATAAATTACTTGGGAAATTTACCGTCAATAGTTAGAGATGAAACTTTAAGTCAATATAAAGATTCATTCGAAAAGAAACCAGCTATAATTGTATCAGCAGGACCTTCATTAGAAAAAAATCTACATTTGTTAAAAGGAAATGAAGATAAGTTTGTTATTATAACTGGTATAAGAACATTAAGCACATTGAAAAATGAAGGTATAGAAGCAGATTTTGCATGTGTAATTGACGGAAGTGAAGCTATGTATAATGTATCAAAAGATGCTATTAAGCATGATACACCATTATTATATAGTGAGGGAGCAAATAAAAAGATTATAAAAGAACATAAAGGTAAAACCATTCATTTCACATCTCCTAATTACTATAAATTAAACCAAAAGTTAGGTGATTTTGGAGAGGATGTTTTGTTCCAAGGAGGATCTGTATCTCATTCTTGTGTCGCAATAGCAGATTACTTAGGATGTGACCCTATCATATTTATAGGTCAAGATTTAGCACATACTAATAACCAAGTACATGCAAAAAAAGCTACTATGAGTGGAGAAAAGTTACACGCAGATAACTATGATTTATATGTAAAAGATATTTATGGGAATGATGTTTCTACAACATATTCATTGGACAGTTTCAGAAAAAGTTTTGAAGACTTTATAAAAATAACTTCAGAAAAGCATTTTATTAATGCAACTGAAGGTGGTGCGGATATAAAAGGGACAGAAATTAAAACACTAAAAGAAGTTATAGAAGGATATAAGGAAAAAGTAGATAAAAAATATATTAATGAACCTAAATCATGTAATATTGATATTAGTTTAGTTAAAAATAATCTAAAAGATATTTTACTTGAGCTAATAAGATTAAAGAAAAGTGGAAAAGAAGCTGTATTTGAAAATAAAAATCTACTTAAGAATTATATGAAGGGTGATAAGCAGTTTAAGAAATGCCTAAATAGATTAGATAAAATTGATGAGCAGTTTGCAAAAAAACAGCAAGAATTTTTACTATTGAATTCATTATTAGCCCCAATATTGAAAGAAATAGACGTAGCTTTTTATTCTGATGAAATAGATAATTTTAAGGATGAAGTAACACATATTAAGTTTGTTGCCGAGAAGGGAAAAACTTTATATGAAAATATAAATGATAGAATAGAATTTGCCATACCATATATAGAAGATGCAATTGAAAAGTTGGAGGAAATAATTAATGGTTAATGATGAAACTATAGAAATAATTAAAGAAGCCTATGAATATTGTGAAAAATTGTATAATGGTATGAATTCTCTTACAAAAAGTATCGATGAAAGAAATTTACTAGATCTAGAAACATATTTTAAAAATATTTTAGAGGGTTTTAACTGGATTCTAGAAGTAGGCAACTTTGCAACTACAATTGTTGAAGGGGAAAAACTTGATTTAGAGACCATAAGCCAAATGGTTAATGAATATATAAATGCTTACAATAACTTAGATTTGTTATTAGTAAGAGATATAATAGAATATGAATTAATGCCACAAGTGGAGATAATATATAATATACTAAAAAGAGTAATTGAAAAATATTAAAAGTGTAAAAGTAATACATATTTTATAATAAAATAAGAGGGTTGATGTTTTATGAAAAGCGTTATAGATAAAATACTTGTTTATAAAAACTATTCAATAAGAAGAACTTTAGAAGTTTTAGATTCTGGAGCCAAGGGAATAGTATTGTTGGTAGATGATGATAAAAAATTATTAGGAACCATAACTGATGGTGACATTAGGCGTGCTATTTTAAAAGGAATATCTTTAGAAGATTCCATTGAAAAAGTTACTCATTTTAACCCTGTTAGTGTAAATCATTCTATGACGAAGGATGAAATAAAGGACATTTTTATTAAAAAGGCAGTAAAAGATATTCCTATTGTAGATGAAAATAATATAGTTATTGATTTAATAACTATAAATGATATATTACTACCTAATGGTAAAGAAAACTTAGTTATTATAATGGCAGGAGGATTAGGTACAAGACTTAAAGATTTAACAAGGGAAATACCTAAGCCAATGTTAAAGGTCGGAAGTGATCCATTACTTGAACATATAATTAATAATTTCAAAAAATATGGATTTAATAAATTTTTGTTCTCAGTTAATTATAAAGCTGAGATAATTGAAAATTATTTTCAAAATGGAATAGCCTATGGTGTAAAAATTAATTACATAAAAGAAAAGAAAAGACTAGGTACAGCAGGTGGTATTAAATTAGGAACAGATTATATTGATAAAGATTTTTTTGTTATCAATGGAGATATTTTTACAAATGTCAATGTTGAGGCAATGATGAATTATCATAAAGAAAATAATTTTGGAATAACAGTTGGTGTAAGAAAGTATTTTTATGAAATTCCTTATGGGGTTATTGAAGTTGAAAATAAAAATATAAAAGAACTTAAAGAAAAACCGACAATAGATTATTTAATAAATGGAGGTATTTACTGCTTAAGTCCTTCTATGACAGAATTTATTCCAGAAGATACATATTATGAAATAACAGATTTGATAAATTTATGTATAGAAAAAGGAATACCAGTTGGATATTATGAGATAACTGATTATTGGATGGATATAGGTAAACTAGAAGATTATCAGAAAGTTAATGAAGATATATATAAATTAGTTGCTTTAGATAGAGAAGGGGATTAGGATGATAGAAAATAAGTCTATTCTTGCGATTATACCCGCAAGAGGGGGGTCAAAAGGAATACCAAGAAAAAATATTAAGATGTTAGATAATAAACCACTTATAGCCTATACTATTGAAGAAGCAAAGAAAAGTAAATATATAGATAGAGTTATAGTGTCAACTGAAGACAATGAAATAGCTGAAATAGCTAAAAAATATGGTGCAGAGGTACCGTTTTTAAGGCCTGAAGAATTATCTAAAGATGATACTCCAGGTATTGAGCCTATAATTCATTGCTTAGATTGGTTTGAAGAAAGTCAGAATTTTACCCCAGAATATACTATATGCCTTCAATGTACATCACCATTTAGAAAATCAGAGCATATTGATGAAGCTATTGAGAAGTTAATAAATAACGATGGGGATTCAATTGTTAGTATTTGTGAAAGTGAAATAAGTCCATTTTGGATGAAGAAGATAGAAAATAATAAGATGGTTGATTTTTTAGAAAAATCTGAGTTTTATGCTAGAAGGCAAGATGTTCCTAAAGTATATCAATTAAATGGAGCTATCTATATAACTAATACCCAATTACTTAGAGAAATTAGAAATTGGTATACAGATAATACATTGCCGTATATTATGAATAAAGAATCTTCACTTGATATCGATGATATTTTAGATTTTAAATTTGCAGAAGTTTTAATAAAGGAGAAAAGCAATGTTAGGTGACAAAAGAGTTTTTATAATTGCAGAGGCGGGAGTAAATCATAATGGGGATTTAGAAGTTGCTAAGAAACTTGTTGATGTAGCAGCTGAATCAGGAGCTGACGCAGTTAAATTTCAAACTTTTAAGGCTGACGAACTTGTAACTAAGGATGCTCCAAAAGCAAAATATCAAGAGAAAACTACAGGAGCCGGAAGTCAATATGAAATGCTTAAAAAACTAGAATTATCATATGAAGATCACATTTATTTAAAAAACTATTGTCAGGAACGTGACATAGTTTTTCTTTCTACTCCATTTGATTTTCAAAGTGTAGATTTACTTGAAAGTATAGATATACCTTTATATAAAATTGGCTCTGGAGATTTAACGAATATACCATTAATTAAGTACATAGCAAAATTAAATAAACCAATGATTATATCTACAGGAATGGCAAACTTAGGGGAAGTAGAAGAGCCTATTAAGGCTATACAAGACTCAGGTAATGATAAAATAACTTTGTTACATTGTACATCTAATTATCCAACTAGTTATGAAGATGTTAATTTAAAAGCAATGATAACTCTGAAGAACGCATTTAACTTACCAGTTGGTTATTCAGATCACACTATTGGAATGGAGATACCTGTAGCGGCAGTTGCTATGGGAGCTAGAGTTATAGAAAAGCATTTCACCTTAGATAAGAGTATGAATGGTCCAGATCATAAGGTTTCATTAGAACCAATGGAATTAGAGAAAATGGTTAAAAGTATTAGAAATATTGAAGTTGCTTTTGGTGATGGAGTTAAAAAGTGTACTAAAAATGAAGAAGACACTAGAAAAGTTGCGAGAAAAAGTATAGTTGCTAAAGCTAACTTAAAAAAAGGAGATATATTAAGCTTGGATAATATTACGTTTAAGAGACCAGAAAATGGTATTAGTCCAAGACATTTTGAGTTTATTAATAATAAGAAGTTAGTAAAAGACGTAAATAAAGATGATTTAATTACATTTGATTTAATTGAGTAGGTGTTTATATGAAAAAAATACTTGTAGTTACAGGAACTAGATCAGAATATGGTTTATTGTACTGGGTAATGAAAGGCATTCAGGAAGATAAGGAATTAGAATTGCAGCTTATTGTAACAGGCAACCATCTATTACATGAGTATGGATATACAGTAAAAAATATAATAGAGGATGGATTTGTAATAGATGAAGAAATAGACATGATGGTTAGCTCAAGTAAAAAAAGTGGAATTGTTAAATCAATGGGCTTGGAATTAACCCAAATGTCTCAAGCTTTTGATAGATTAAAACCAGATTTGTTACTTATTTTAGGTGATAGATATGAAACATTTATAGCTGCTACTTGTGCAATGATAATGAATATTCCTATTGCACATATGAATGGTGGAGAATCTACAGAAGGAGCAGTAGATGAGCAAATCAGACACGCTATTACTAAAATGTCTCATATTCATTTTACTGGTGCTGAATATTATAAGGAACGTGTAATAAAGATGGGTGAAGAGCCTTGGAGGGTACATAACGTTGGGCAAGCAGGCGTGGAAAATATTAAACGTCTTGAGCTTATGAACAAAGGTGAACTTGAACAAGAGTTAAGTATCATATTTGATAAGCCGATTTTCTTAATAACATATCATCCTGTGACATTAGAATCAGAAACTATTGAGGAACAGATTGACAGTTTGTTAAATGCAATTAGAAGATTTGATGCAAAATATGTTTTTACATATCCTAATGCGGATTTTGGAAATGAAATTATAATAAATAAGATTAATAAATTTAAAGACGAAAATAAAAATGTATATATATATCATAGTTTAGGGCAAAAAAGATATTTAAGCTTACTTAAACATGCAAGTGTGATGATAGGCAATTCATCAAGTGGTATAATCGAGAGTCCAATATTTAAAATACCAGTAATCAATATAGGAAATAGGCAAAAGGGAAGGCTAAGAAATAATAATATAATTGATACTGGATATAATGAAGAAGATATATATAATTCAATAAATAGAGCTCTAAATGAAGAATCATTTCGTAATAGCTTAAAAGATATCAAGAATATATACGGAGACGGAACTACGAGCAAAGAAATACTGGATGTTATAAAAAACACTCCTTTAGATAAGAAGTTATTATTAAAGAAAATGAATTATTAAAATAATTAAGGTGAAAAAATGAGGAAGATTGTATTAATTGGTGCAGGTGGACATTGCAAAATTATCATAGATATCATTAAAAGTAGAGGTTTATACGAGATAGTAGGAATTACTGATAAATCAGAAATTGATAAAAAGATTTTGGATATTGATGTAATTGGAGATGATAGCGTTTTAGAAGAAATATTTGAAACTGGAGTTGAATATGCTTTCATATGTATTGGAGGAATATCGGATTTAAATATAAGAAATATTATATATAATAAGTTGAAGAAAATTGGATTTAAAATTCCAATACTAATACATAAGAATGCAGTAATTTCGCCGTATGCAAGAATTGGTGAAGGTACATGTGTAATGGCTAATGCAGTAATTAATGCAGATGCAAATATTGGATGTAACTGTATAATAAATACCTCTTGTGTAATAGAACATGATTGTAACATAGATGATAATTCACATATTTCACCTGGTACATCACTTGCTGGTGGGGTTAGAATTGGCTATAATAGCCATATTGGAATAGGTGCGACTATTATTCAGTCTATAAACATAGGAAATAATGTAACTGTAGGTGCTGGATCTGTTGTAATAGAAGATATAGTAGATAATACAGTGGCTGTAGGGGTACCGGCTAAAATTATAAAATATAAGTAGGGAGGTTAATTAAATGGATTTAAAAGGTAAAAAAGTTTTTGTAACAGGGGCTGAAGGGTTTATTGGAAGTCATCTTACAGAAAAGCTAGTAGAAATGGGTGCAAATGTTACTGCACTTGTTCAATATAATTCTTTTAATAATTGGGGATGGATAGATACATTTGATAAAAAGATATTAGATAATATAAATGTAATTACAGGGGATATAAGAGAATATGATAACATGAAAAGAGCCATTAAAGGACAGGATGTTGTATTTCATCTTGCGGCATTAATAGCAATTCCATATTCATATTTATCTCCTATGGCTTATGTTAGAACAAATGTAGAAGGAACAACTAACGTATTAGAAGCCTGTAGAGACTATGATGTAGAGAAGATAGTACATACATCTACTTCTGAAACATATGGTACAGCACTATACGTACCAATAGATGAGAAACACCCTCTTCAAGGGCAATCGCCTTATTCAGCCTCCAAAATTGGTGCAGATAAAATAGCAGAAAGTTATTATAGAAGTTTTAACTTACCTGTTGCCACTATTAGACCATTTAATACATATGGGCCTAGACAATCAGCGAGGGCAGTAATTCCAACAATCATTTCACAAATTCTTTCAGGGAAAACACAAATAAAACTTGGAAGTTTAACACCTACCAGAGATTTTAATTATGTAAAAGATACAGCAGAAGCATTTATAAAAATAGCAGAGAGTGAAAATACTGTGGGTGAAGTGATTAATGCAGGATCAAACTATGAAATATCTATAGGAGATACTGTAAAAAAAATAATAACTATATTAGGAAAAGAAATAGATATAGTTAGTGATGATGAAAGAGTAAGACCAGAGAAAAGTGAAGTTAATAGATTGTGGGCAGATAATTCAAAGATTAAAAAATTAACATCATGGGAACCGCAGTATACCTTAGATGAAGGATTGAGAGAAACAGTAGAATGGATCAGAAACAATATGCATTATTTTAAAACAGACATATATAATGTTTAAGATAAAGGGTAAGTGAGGGAATAGGATGAAAGCTGTAATTTTTTGTGGTGGTAAAGGAACACGTATGAGAGAAGAAACGGAATATAGGCCTAAGCCATTGGTATTAGTAGGTGGAAAACCGATTTTATGGCATATTATGAAGCTTTATTCACATTATGGTATAGATGAATTCATTCTATGCTTAGGATATAAAGGTGACATGATAAAACAGTACTTTATGGAAATGTATTGGAGAAATAATGATTTTACTCTAAATATTAATGGACACAAGGAGATAGAGTATCATACTGTTGAAAAAGAAAAATGGAAGATAACATTTGTTGATACAGGTCTAGAAACATTAACTGGAGGCCGTTTAAAAAAAATTGAACCATATATAGATGAAGATAGTTTTATGCTTACATATGGAGATGGACTAAGTGATGTTAATTTAAATCAGTTAATTAATTATCATAATTCAAAAGGGAAAATTGCTACGCTTACGGGAGTACATCCAATCTCAAATTATGGATTGATGGAAATAGAAGACGGGATAGTGAAGGCATTTAGAGAGAAACCAGTGTTAAAAGATCTTGTTAATGGGGGATATATGGTATTAAATAAAGAAATTTTCTCATATCTGCCAAGTGAAGATTGTATGTTCGAGCAAGAACCATTAATTAATTTGGCGGCAGACACCCAACTGACTGTATATGAACACAATGGATATTGGACTGCAATAGATACATTTAAGGATGTAGAATCTGTAAATAAGATGTGTGAGAATGGAGAAATACCATGGAAAGTTTGGGATTAGATTTATTTAATAATTTCTATAAAAATAAAACAATATTGATTACAGGACATACAGGATTTAAAGGATCATGGCTATCAATTTGGTTACATGAATTAGGAGCAAAGGTAATAGGGTATGGATTAGATCCAACTACAAAAATGGATAACTTTGTAGTTAGTGCAGTACATAATAAGATTATTGATATAAGAGGAGACATAAGATGTGAGGACAAGCTGCAGGAAGTTTTTAATGAGTATCAGCCTGAAATAGTATTTCATCTTGCAGCACAACCATTAGTAAAGGCGTCATATGATAATCCTAAGGAAACTTACGAAATAAATGTAATGGGAACATTAAATGTATTGGAGTGTATTAAGAATACAAAATCCGTAAAAGTAGGGGTAATGGTAACCACAGATAAATGTTATGAAAATAAGGAACAGATATGGGCATATAGAGAAAATGATCCTATGGGAGGGTATGATCCATATAGTTCAAGTAAAGGTTGTGCTGAATTACTTATTAATTCATATAGAAATTCTTTTATGAATCCCAAAAATCATAATGAACACGGAAAAGCAATAGCATCTGTAAGAGCGGGAAATGTTATTGGTGGCGGAGATTGGTCTAAAGATAGAATAATTCCAGATTGTGTAAGGGCCCTTATTAATGAAAAGAATATAGAAATAAGAAGTCCTAAAGCTGTTAGACCATGGCAACATGTACTTGAACCTTTAAGTGGATACTTGTTGCTTGCATTAAAAATGTATAATGATGGAGTTAATTATTCTAGTGGTTGGAATTTTGGACCAAATCCTGATTCTATTGTTGAAGTTTCGCAAATAGCAGATTTAATAATAAAGCAATGGGGAAATGGAAATTGGGTAGATGTATCTGATAATAATGCGCCTCATGAAGCAACGTTATTAAGCTTAGATTGTACAAAGGCTAAGTTTTATCTTGGTTGGAATCCAAAGTTTCATATAAAAGACGCCATAGAACTAACCATAAGCTGGTATAAGAATTGTATCAATGATTATGATTCTTATGCGATATGTGTGAATCAGATAAACAAATATGTAAATATGTGAATATGCAATCGGAGAGATGGATATGAATAGAGTATTAATAACTGGAGCATCAGGATTTGTAGGAGCGTGTCTTACTGAAAGTTTGGTTCAAGAAGGACAGGAAGTTGCAATAGTAACAAGAAATATAGATAATGCATGGAGATTAAGAAAAGTAATTAATAACGTTAAGATATATAACTTAGATCTATGTGATGAAGATTCTGTTAAGAATATGATAAATGACTATAAGCCGGATAAAATTTTTAACTTAGCAACTTATGGAGGATATTATTTTCAAAATGATACTAAAAAAATATTAGAAAATAATATTATGGGAACAGTTAACTTAGTTAACGCATGTTTAAAGCTAGACTTCAAAAGTTTCATTAATATAGGAAGTTCATCAGAATATGGGACTAAAATAGATTCAATGACTGAAAATGATATATTGGAACCAATTAATGTTTATGGTGTGTCTAAGGCTGCAGCAACTTTATATTGTAGAATGATTGCAGAAAATGAAAAATTACCCATAGCATCTGTAAGATTATTCTCACCATATGGCTATTATGAGGATAAATCTAGATTGGTTTCTTCATCAATTCTATCATGTATAAGAAATGAAAACCCTAAGTTAGCATCAAGAGAGGCAGTAAGAGATTTTATATTTATAGAAGATGCTTTGGATATGATGAAAAAAGTAAGTGAATCAGAAAATATATATGGAAAAATATATAATTGCGGAACCGGTAAACAACACTCCATTGGGGATATAGTTGAAACTATAATTAATATTTCGCAAAAAAATCTTATTCCACATTGGGGAAAAGTTGAAGGACGAAAGAGTGATACAGCTAAATGGGAAGCAGATATGACATTGGTAAAAAAAGAATTAGGCTGGAGTCCTAAATTCTCTCTAGAGCAAGGAATAAAAAAATCATATGAATGGTATAAAGAGAATATTGGTTTATACACGGAGGAATAAAAATGCAGTTGGAAGAAAAGCAATTACTAAATGAAATTTCTAATAATGTAAGAAAAAGTGTAGTGCAAATGGCGTACAATGCTGGTAGTTCCCATGTGGCTTCGGCGCTTTCAATGGTAGATATACTAACTGTATTATATTTCAAGATTTTAAATATAAATCTAGAAAATTATAAATCTATAAATAGAGATAAATTTATATTAAGTAAAGGACATGCATCCTCTGGGATATATGCAATATTAGCAGAAAAGGGTTTTGTAGATAAAGAAATACTTAAGACCTATGATGAAGATGGTTCTTTATTAAGTGGACATCCTAAGAAAGGGGCATTACCAGGAATCGAAGCTTCAACCGGTTCATTAGGACATGGTTTATCTATTGGATGTGGATTAGCACTAAGTGATAAAAATAGTGGGAGAGCATGTAAAACAGTAGTTTTGATGGGGGATGGAGAATGTAATGAGGGTTCCGTTTGGGAGTCTGCTATGTTTGCGTCATCAAAAAATTTAAATAATCTAATAGCCATAATAGATAATAATGAATTACAAGGATTAGGGAAAGTAAGTGATATAACAGGGTTGTATCCTTTAAATGAGAAATGGAAGGCATTTAATTGGAATGTAATTGAGATAAATGGACATGATTTTCATGAAATTCTTCAAGCGTTAAAGGAGTCATATGAATTAAAAACTAAGCCTACTGTTATTATTGCACACACAATTAAAGGTAAAGGAATTTCGTTTATGGAGAATAAACTTGAGTGGCATTATAAATCTCCAAACAAAGAACAATTTAATACTGCGATGGAAGAATTAAATAGTAATTGTATGTAAGAACATAAGATGTGGTAATTTTATTGAATTTGATAATAATCTAGATGTTGATTATACAAAAACCTAAATGAATAATGTTTTTTATTGAAAGATAATTAAAAATTCAAAGTAAGAAGGATTTGCTGGTGTTAAAAAGACTTTAGATGAATTTCTGAATGAATTAAATTCTAATGAGTTAGTAAAGATAATAGTTCTAGAAACTACTCATGTGATTTTGAAAAAGTTATAAATTTAAGCTTGGAGTTGAAGTATATGAGGACTGCATTTATAAACAAACTCACAGAAATGGCAAGAAAAGACGAGGATATATATTTAATAACTGGAGATTTAGGATTTTCAGTATTTGAAAAGTTTGAGCAGGAATTCCAGGATAGATTTGTAAATGTAGGAATAGCCGAAGCAACTATGATTGGAATTGCAGCAGGATTAGCTTTAAGTGGTAAAAAGGTGTATGTATATTCAATAATACCATTTGTTACAATGAGATGCTTTGAACAAATAAGAGTTGATTTATGTTATCAAAATTTAAATGTTACTTTAGTTGGAGTTGGTGGAGGATTAAGTTATGGTGCAGCTGGAGCGACACATCATGCAATAGAGGATATAGCACTAATGAGATCACTACCTAACATGAAAGTGGTTTGTCCTGGAGATCCTACTGAGGCAGAAAAGGCAGTGGAGCAAGCAGTAGGCTTAGAGGGACCGGTATATATAAGATTAAATAAAAATGGAGAACCTAAGTTACATAATGAAGATAGTATAAAATTTAATATTGGCAAAGCGATTAAAATATATGAAGGAAATGAACTTTCAATTATTGCAACTGGCAATATGCTAGAACAATCTATAAATATATCTAAAAAATTAATAGAGAATGGGTACAACGTTAATCTAATAAGTATGCATACTATTAAGCCTATTGATAAGGAATGTATAATTGAATGTTTAGATAAGACAAAATATATATTCACTTTGGAAGAACATAATATATTTGGGGGACTTGGTTCAGCAGTTTCAGAGGTGATAGCTACAAATATTAGTAAACCTATAACATTTAAGTCTTATGGAATTCCTGATACATATGCTGAAAGTTCAGGAAGTAGGGATTATTTCAGGAAAAAGTATGGTATAGATGAAGAGAGTATATATAATAAAATAATAGATGTATTAGAAAATTAAATTGAGAATAGCAAGAAGGTGTTAAAGATGAAATCCGAAAGAGAAATTAGAGAAGAAATACTTGAAAAGGTAGTTGAGCTATATAATGTAAGAGAAAAAAATAAAAAGTTTATTCCAGGTGAATCAAAAGTTCATTATGCAGGGAGAACCTTCGATGAGAAAGAAATGATAGCGGCAATTGATTCAACTTTGGATTTTTGGCTTACTTTAGGAACTAAAGGAAGAGAATTTTGCAATAAATTCTCAAGCTACTTAGGGATTGAAAATTGTTTGGTTACTAATTCAGGCTCATCATCAAATTTGATTGCAACATCTGCATTATGCTCACCTACAATTAAGAACCCAATGATGCCTGGAGATGAGGTTATTACAACTGCAATGACATTTCCTACAACTTTAAATCCTATAATTCAAAATGGACTAATTCCAGTATTTATTGATGTAGAGGGCGATACTTATAATATAGACGCATCAAAAATAGAAGATGCAATAACAGATAAAACTAAAGCAATAATATTTGCGCATACATTAGGGAATCCTGCGGAAATTGATAAAATTATGAGTATAGCACGTAAACATGGTCTTTATGTAATTGAGGACACTTGTGATGCATTGGATTCAACCTATGATGGAAAACCCTGCGGTTCCTTTGGGGATTTTTCAACCTATAGCTTTTATGCGGCTCACCATATGACTATGGGGGAAGGTGGAGCTGTATGTACTAATAATTTGGAACTATATAGAGCAGCTTTATCAATAAGAGATTGGGGAAGAGCGTGTTTTTGCCAAACTGGTGAACTAGATGAAAATGGTGCTTGTGGACATAGATTTGATTTTAAATTTGATGGATTACCAGAAGGATATGATCATAAGTATGTATATAATAACATTGGTTACAATTTGAAACCATTAGATATTCAATGTGCAATAGGAATAGAACAAATTGATAAGTTAGAATATTTTACTCAAAAGAGGAAACATAATTTTAAAGTCCTATATGATTGCTTTAAAAAGTATGAGGATAAGTTTATCCTGCCTAGATCTTTGCCAAAGGCAGAACCATCTTGGTTTGCAATTCCGTTAACAGTTAGAGAAGATGCTGGTTTTACTAAAAAAGACTTTGTTACATATCTTGAAAGTAAGAAGATTGAAACCAGGATGCTATTTGCTGGAAATATATTAAGACAACCGGGGTATAAAAATATAAAATATAAAGTGGTTGGAAGTTTAGTAAATACAGACATAGTTTTAAATAGAACATTTTTCTTAGGTGTTTACCCAGGAATTGGAGAAGAACAGCTTACATATATGGTTAGTGTAATTGAGGACTTCTTTAGAAAGGAATAATAAGATGAAGATTACAAAAAGGGATTTTGAGGGGACTTTAAGACAAATAAATGAATATATAGAGAATAGCTTACTTGAAAAAGCATTAAGTGAATATATTAGATTATATGAAAATATTGAAGATAATGAGAATGAAATTGAAAAAGAGATGAAGGGAGAGTTTTATAGCTCCTTTGCTTTTTTTATGTTCAGTATTGCAAGATATGAAGAGTGTTTAGAATTATTTATTAATGCCCAGAAAAATGGATTTCCTCAAGATGAGCTTAAAGATATAATTTGGCAAGCATTTATTGAGCCAAATATTAAAGAATTTAAAAAGAATTATAACGAAAATATAAAATTTCTAATTAAAAATGGAATGTTAACTAAATATATAGAGTTTGACCAACTTTCATTTTGGTTAATTCCAGTTGAAAAACAAAATCACTATTATTTATATGATAAGAATGAAAAAGTAATAAAAGACAAATTCTACTTTGATTTTAATTCAAATGAAGAAGCGCAACCAGTTGTTTTTGATGAGTTTTCAGATTATTTAATTGAGGAAGTATGGAATTTTAATAATGTTATTCCTTATTTGAATATAATTAATAATAAAAATAAGAAGAGTTATTTAATTATTAATGAAATGAATAAGTTTTTATCCACACTTCAAGGAGGATTATTCGATAATAAGAAAAATCTAAACAGCATTATTTTTTCTGATATTGATGAAATGGAAGAGTACTTTATCAATAGTAATACATATCTTCCAAGAAATTTTGAAAATACATCAAATAAAGGCAGAATAAATAATTCAAATAGCACAGAGGCTCTTAAAAATCGAATAGATATAATTCACGAGAATAGAATTAAGTCTAATGTGAAAAATGAAAGAAATGTATTTCTTAGCGTCTGTATTCCAAGTTATAATAGAGGAAAAGTAGCGTTGGATAATTTGAAGCTTAATCTAAAGTGCAATTATGATGAGGAAATAGAGTTTGTTCTATCAAATAATGGAACTCAAAATGAGAGTAAAAAGTATTATAGTGAAATAGCGAATATTAAAGACTCAAGGTTAGTTTACTTTGAATTTGAGGAAAATCAAGGTTATGCCATAAATCTCTGCAAGGTATGTGAATTAGCTAAAGGAAAGTTTATCTTACTTTTAAGTGATGAAGATTTATTAAATTTAGATATGCTTGATAAAGTATTAGAAAGACTTAATGAGCATAAAAATGTATTAAGTGTAATGAGAACAAGTGGTACTTTCCAAGCAGAAGCTCCATCTACTACACTTACAAGACCAGGACTAGATTCTTTGTTAAGATATGCATTTAGTTCTAATTATATGTCTGGAATTATATATAATAATGAATTGCTTAAAAATAGCAAGGGAATAGAATTTGTAAAAAATAACTTGAAAAATGAAGTTTGTTTTTATTATCCACATTCATATTGGGAAATACTATTATTTCAATATGGTTGTGTGAAAGGAACAAAAATTGCACTTATAAATGAGGGAGAGGCACAGACTACTGAAGTAGCTAAAATTGAAGTAGGTACAAAGAATAAAAATATAATAAATTATTATGCTTCCTTTGAGGGAAGGTTAGCTCAACATAAAGATTATGTTGAATTAATTAGGAATTTAGAAATTTGCAAAAAAGATTTTAACGTTTTTAGAAAATTATATATTAACTTAACTTGTAAGACATTCGTATCCTTCTATTTTGCAATTAAATTTCTTTACAAAGATGAAGATTGCGATGCTTATGCAAGATTAGAAGAGGCATATAAATTCTGCAGTAAGTTTTTGGATGATGAGTATAATGCGAAAAACATGATTAATAAAAAAGCCTATAAAGAAGATAAAGAGAAGATTAAAGTAGTTTATGATGCTTATAAAAAAAAGTTAGAAAGTGAAATATAACTGATAAAGGAGTTGAAGTTAAAAATGATACCTTTATGTATACCAGAAATTAGCGGAAATGAATGGAAGTATATTAAAGAATGTTTAGATACTAATTGGGTTTCATCTGCTGGATCTTATGTAAATAAATTTGAAGAAGATTTTGCAAAACATATAGGTTCAAAAAAAGCAGTAGTTACAATGAATGGAACTGCAGCACTTGAGTTAGCCTTAAGAGCATTAGGGATAGGAAATGGAGATGAAGTTATAGTTTCATCTATGACATTTATATCACCAGTGAATACAATAAGATATGTTGGAGCAGAACCGGTATTTGTTGATGTTTGCAGAGATACTTATGTTATGGATGCAGAAAAAGTTGAGGAATTAATAACTCCTAGAACTAAAGCGATTATGCCTGTGCATATATACGGACATCCTGTGGATATGGATAAAATAATGGAGATCGCATCAAAATACAATTTATACGTTATAGAGGATGCAACTGAAGGGCTTGGTTCAGTGTATAAAGGAAGAGAATTAGGGTCAATAGGAGATGTAGGTTGTTTCAGCTTCAATGGAAATAAACTTATAACCACAGGGGCAGGTGGAATGCTAACTACTAATAATGAAATGTTGGGAGAAAAAGCTAAATATTTATCCACTCAGACAAAAAAAGTATTAAAAAATGGAGCATTTTATCATGAAGAAATAGGGTACAACTACAGAATGCCAAACCTATTAGCTGCTATGGGATGTGCGCAACTTGAAAATATAGAAAGATATATCGAAATAAAAAGAAAAAATGCCAATTTATATAATACTCTATTATCAGATGTTAAAGGGATAACCATTCCAGTTGAAAAGGATAAAGTAAAAAATGTATATTGGTTATATTCTATATTAGTTGAAGATGAATATCCTTTAAGCAGAGATGAACTAATATACAAATTAAGAGAAAATGGAATTGAATCAAGAACATTTTTTATGCCAGTACATAAAATGCCGCCATATGTTGGAAGTAGGCATGGTGATATGCTGATAACAAATGAGATTTCTGAAAAAGGAATTAACTTACCAAGTTCTGTGGGTTTAACCGATAATGATATAATTAAAGTAATTAACATAATAAAGTCTATATAAAGTATAGCTTAAAAAGTAATAGATTATAGGAGTGTAAAAATTACTATAATTCTAAAGTTTATTCAAAAAATATCGATAACAAAGATAATTAATTTTATTGGAGTGATAATTTATGAGATTAAATAAGAATCTTATGTCCATGGACATTTATAGAAATTATACAAAAAGTTTAGGAGCACAATCTAAAGTTTTAAATCATATATCTACTGGTAATCAAGTAAATAAGGCTAAAGATAATCCAATTAATTTAGGAAAATCAGAAAATTTAAGAATGCAAATTAGAGGACTTTCTATGGCTCAAAGAAATTTACAAGATGGTACTTCAATGATGCAGACATTTGATGGGGCATTGGATAGTGTGTCTAGTTCACTAGTTAGAATTAAAGAACTTATGGTTCAAGGAACTAATGATACTTTAAATAATGATGATAGAAAAAATATTCAAATGGAAATAGATCAACTGAAAGAACATATAAATTCTGTTGCAAGAGATTCTGAGTTTAATGGAAATAAATTAATAGGGGATGAAAGCGTAGACCATAATGGTTATCCTAATTATATTAGAACCGTTGTTGGAGCGAATGTAGGGGAAACAGCTAAGATTCCAACATTTAATGTAAATACAAAAGTAATTGGAATTGAAGGAACCGCATATGTAGATGATATAGATATTACAAGTACAGATCCAGCGAAGAAAGATATTTCTATAGTTGATTCTGCGATTGTAAGAGTAAATTCCATAAGAAGCCAATATGGTGCAATTCAAAATAAATTTGAGTCTTTAGCTCAATCTTTAGGTTCAATTACAGACTCAGCAGAAAAAGCTGATTCTAATCTTAGGGATGCTGATATGGCAAATGAAATGATGGAGTATTCAAAAGAAGGGTTATTAATTAATTCTGCAATAGCACTTATGACGCAAACCAACAATATGCCACAAAATGTTTTGAGAATATTAGATAAGATAAAATAATTAAAATGGATTATTCTTTGAAGAGTAATAGCTTAGAGTTATAAGTTATTACTCTTCTTTTTATTTAGCAGGAAAAAAAGATTAATGTTGTGATTAAGTTGTCAAATATGCATATATAATGGTGAAGTTGGAATATGAATGAAATATTTTATGTGTAAATTGTACAAAAGCACGTAAATACGTATTAATAATTGGATTCCACAGGAATAATACCTCCAGTTCCCAGTATTTTTTTTGTTCAAGGTAGTTTATTATTATCATGAAGATACGACATGGACCTCCGACTAAGTAGTTTTTTAAATCGAAACTATTTTATTAACTGGGGGTTATTTTTATCTAATATTATATAAATAAATTAGATAAAAGATAAATCATTGTTAAAGATCAAGTTTGTAGGGCAAAAGGAGAAAAATGCAATAATTTGTATTTTTAAAATGAACTGATTGGAAATATATCATATTAAAATAAAAAGACAGAATATTCACAAATTACACTTCATACCTCAAATTTGTCATTTCGGCTAATTGTGTCAGAAAATTCAGAAAAAAAGCAATAAAATGTTGCATCGGAAGTATTAAAAGTTGCTAAACTAATATGAAATAAAAAAAATAACAAAAAAATTACAAAAAAAGCTGTGTATTTACAAATATTTACATGGAATTTTGTTAAAGTTTTATTTATAATTAAGTAGTAAATGTATTATAGAATATTAAATAGAAATAAATAAATTTTGAAAAAATTAAAAATTTATTGGGGGTATGGAAGGAATTATGGAAAATAACTTAAATGTTTCTAGCGATTATTCGTACAATCTGTTAAAAGATGGATTAAAAGCAGCTTCACTTAGAGGAAAAGTAATTTCAAATAATATAGCGAATATTAATACAAGAGGGTTTAAAAGAAGTTATGTTAATTTTGAGGACAAGTTCCAACAATCGCTAAGTGATATTGGACTTAAAACCACAAATTCTAAACATATTCCTGGAGAAAATTCAGGGGAAGGCCCAGATGTAGTAAAAGATGAATCTACTAGTATGAGACTTGATGGGAATAATGTTGACCTTGATATTGAAAAGTCAAATCAAGCAGCAAATACTATGATGTATAATGCACTAGTAACATCTGCAAATAATAAACTGAATAATACAAAGTATGTAATTACTAGTGGAGGTAGATAGAAATGAGTATGTTTAATTCATTAAGAATAAGTGCATCAGGACTTTCGGCTGAAAGATTAAGAATGGATACTATATCTTCAAATATTGCCAATGTTAATACATCTAGAGGCGAAAATGGAAAGCCTTATGTAAGAAAAATAGCTGTTTTTCAAGAGGCATTAGATGATAAACAACAACTTAATGGAGTTAAGGCTGTTGGGATTGTTGATGATAAATCACCATTAAGAAAAGAATATGACCCAACTAATCCTGACGCGGATGAAAATGGTTATGTTACAATGCCAAACGTGAACATATTAAATGAAATGGCAGATATGATTTCAGCTTCAAGATCATATGAAGCAAACGTAGATACATTAAACGCAAACAAGAGTATGTTTATGAAAGCTTTAGAGATTGGTAAATAGGGGGATATAATAAATGAAGATAAATAGTTTTATACCAAATACAGATATATTTAAAAGTATGGAACCAAATGATACTAAAACTAGTACAAGTGGTGATGACTTTTTAAAGGTACTAAAGGATAAACTTCAAGAGGTTAATGATAAGCAAGTTAATGCTAACAATATGACAGATGCAATGGTCAAAGGTGAGGATGTTAATATCGAGGATGTTATGTTATCTCAAGAAGAAGCTAAAATGTCATTAGATTTAGCGGTACAAGTTAGAAACAAGATAGTGGATGCAATACAAGAGTTGAATAGAATGCAGATATAATGGTAAGGAGTGCAGTAAATGGGTAGAATTAAAGACGTAATTAAAAAGCTGCGAGATAAGATAAACTCCTTTCCAAAAGGGGTTAAAATTTCTCTGGTTATTGCTGTTGTAGCAATTTTGGTTGGAGTAATAACATTTAGTTATTATTCAAGCAAAAATAAGTATGGCGTATTATTCTCCAATCTAGAATCTGAGGATGCGTCCACTGTTACAACTAAGTTAAAGGATGGTAAAGTAGATTATAAGGTTTCTGGTCAATCCATCTTAGTTCCAAAGGCTCAAGTAGATGAACTAAGATTACAGTTAGCTTCTCAAATATCAAGTGGCAGCAAAGGTTATGAAATAATGGACAATGCTAGCTCTTTTGGTATGACTGATGAGGAGTTCCAAGTAGAAAAGGTTAGAATGTTACAAGGAGAATTAGAAAAAACTATTAAGGGTTTTCCACAAATAGCAGCAGCAAGAGTACATATTAGTCCAGCAGAAGATTCAGTTTTTGTTAAGGACAAGACACCGGGAAAAGCAGCGGTATACATAAAATTAAACCCAGGTACAAAACTTGATACTGATCAAGTAAGAAGTATAGTGGCATTAGTATCTGGAAGTACTGAAAATATTCCAAAAGAAAATATTGAAGTTATAGATGATAAAATGAACCTTTTATCAAAAGACTTATATATAGATGGACAAGATACAGCAAGTTCTGCATCTGTACAGAAACAAAGTGATCTTGAAAAAGAATACGAAGCAAAATTAGAAAAAGCTATAGTTGATTTATATGAACCAGTAATCGGAAAAGGAAAAGTAAATGCCAAGGTAAGTGTTGATTTAGATTTTGATTCTAAAACAAAAACACAAACAGTAGTTGATCCTAATAAGGTAATTGTAAGTCAACAAACATCAAAAGAAACTAATACAAACAATGGTGGTACAAATTCATCAAGTCCAGTTGATAACAACATGAGTAACACTATTTCAAATACAAATGGAAGCACTACATCAACTAAAGACAGTCAGACTACAAATTACGAAGTTGGTAAAACAGAAAATAAGGTAATTAGTGCACCAGGTGAAGTTAAGAGATTAACCGCGTCTGTTATGATAGACGGAAAGTTAGATGCTCAAACTCAACAACAAATAAGTGACTCAGTAGGAAATGCAATAGGACTAGATAAAACAAGAGGAGATCAAATATCTGTTCTTGGAATGAATTTTGACCCTGCAGCTAAGGACCAAGCTCAATCAGAATTAGATGCAATGCAAAAAGAAATTGACAGCCAAAATAGAATGAAATTAATTAAAGTAATTGCGGCTATAGTGGGCGCAGCACTAGTTCTTATAGGTGGATTAATATTCTTCTTAAGAATGAGGAGAAAGAACAAAGTAGAAAAACAAGAACATTTACTAGATATAGTAGTAGGGGAAGAAGCTATTCCTCATAAAGAACCAATATCTTTTGCACCTTTAGATTTTGAACCTAATGATGAAAATACTCATATTCAAAATGAAGTTAGAAAGTATGCAAAAGATAAACCAGATCAAGTTGTAGATGTTGTTAAGTCGTGGTTAACAGAAAGTGAGAGAGGATAAAATGGCAAAAGAATCAAAGTTAAATGGAATTCAAAAAGCAGCAATACTTTTTATTACTCTTGGACCAGAGGCTTCGTCACCTATTATTAAGAAGTTACCTGAAAGTGAAATACAAAAAATAACATATGAAATTGCTAATATTACTTCAGTAACGTCAGATCAAAGACAAGAGATTCTTAATGAATTTATGGAAATGAATAAAGCTAGAGACTATATACTTGAAGGTGGTATGGACTATGCAAGACAACTTCTTTCTAAAGCATTAGGAACAACAAGAGCGGAAGAAATTCTTGAAAAAGTTTCAGATGCTACTGCACAATATAGACCATTTTCTATTGCTAGAAAAGCAGATGCTCATCAACTATTAAATGTAATATCTAATGAGCATCCGCAAACTATAGCACTAATTCTCTGTTATTTACAGCCAGATAAAGGTGCTCAAGTTATGGCGGAATTACCAGAAGAAGTTCAATCAGAAGTTGCATTTAGAATTGCAACCATGAGTAATACATCTCCTATGGTAATAAAAGAAATTGAAAAAGTTTTAGAAGGTAAGTTATCTTCAATGATAAGAACAGAAATGACAAGCTTAGGTGGAGTTCAAACACTTGTTGATATATTAAATCAAGTTGATAGAACTACAGAAAAGAATATTACAGAAAGTCTCGAAAGAGAAGATGCTGAATTGGCAGATAAAATTAAGAGTTCAATGTTTGTATTCGAAGATATTATTACTCTTGATGATGTATCCATTCAGAGAATACTTAGAGAAGTCGAAGGTAAAGATCTTGCTCTTGCGCTTAAGGGATGTTCTGAGGATGTTGCAAATGCTATATTTAGAAATCAATCTAAGAGGGCAGCTGCTTCTTTAAAAGAAGATATGGAATTCTTAGGACCTGTAAGACTTATGGATGTTGAAAAAGCTCAACAGAAGATTGTATCTGTAATTAGAAGGTTAGATGAAGCTGGCGAAATAATCATTTCAAGAGGTGGAGAAGATGCAATCATCTTATAGTGTAATAAAAAGAGAAAATTTACAAGTTGGTGAAGAAAAGTTTGTAAAAACTGAGTATTCACCAGTAGTTCATAGAGTTGAATTCTCTGAAAATGATAATGAAAATAATAGGATTGTACAAGAAAAGATAGATAGTATCTTAGAGAGTCATAAAAAGATTGCTCAGGAAATAATTAATAATGCAAAAGCTGAAAGAGACAAGCTGATTGAAAATGCATTACAAGAGATAAAAGTCTTAGAAAAGGAAGCGTA
This sequence comes from Clostridium sp. YIM B02551, assembly GCF_022324735.1. Taxonomy (NCBI): domain Bacteria; kingdom Bacillati; phylum Bacillota; class Clostridia; order Eubacteriales; family Clostridiaceae; genus Clostridium; species Clostridium sp. YIM B02551. The sequence goes on from NZ_JAKGTF010000006.1 coordinate 110,590, forward strand.
TGAAAAGGCTTATGAGCAAGGTATTCAAAATGGATATGAAGATGGTAGTAAAAAAGGATATGAGGAAGCGTATGAGAAAAATATAGAAATTGCAAAGGCAGAAGCTACTGACATTTTAAATCAAGCATCAGATATTCTAATAAGTTCTAAAAAAATCTATACTGACTATCTCCAAGAAAAAAAAGAAGACATAATTAAGTTATCAATAAATATTGCAAAAAGTGTTTTAAAGAGAGAATTAGAGAAGGAATCAGGATTAGATTCCTTAGTTGAGGAATATATTCAATATTCAAAGGAAAGTAGAATATTTGTAATTAAGTGTAATCCAGAGCATGGGGAAAGCATAAAAGCACATATTCAAGGTTGGAAAAGTATCTATTCTATAGAAGAAATTCATGTAATTTTAGATGAAAATATGGCACCAGGAAATGCAGAAATTCAAAAAGACAATGGTAAATGTATAGTAGGATTAGATATAGGATTAAAGAAAGTAGAAGAAGCTTTAATAGGGTAGGTGAAGATAGGTGCTTTCATTAGATTTTCCGCTTCTTAATAAGAAGATAAGAGAATTATCTCCAAGTTACATAGAAGGAAGAGTAAAAAAAGTAATTGGACTTACTGTTGAAACAGAAGGAATTAAAGCATTTGTAGGTGAATTGTGTACAATTTATAACGAAAAAAATGATCCTATTAAATGTGAAGTAGTTGGATTTAGAGATGATTCTGTTATTTTAATGCCACTTGGTGAGTTATCTGGTATATCGCCTGGATGTAGAGTTGTGCCAGAAAGAAAGCCATTAAGTGTAAAGTGTAGTGACGAACTTCTAGGTAAGGTTTTAGATGGACTTGGATATCCATTAGAAGGTGAAGAAATTAAATTTGGGGAGGAATATCCTCTTGAAAATGATCCACCTGATCCTATGAAGAGAAAAAGAATAACAGACGCTTTGCCTACTGGTGTAAGAGCTATTGATGGTTTCCTAACATGTGGTGAAGGACAAAGAATAGGAATTTTTGCAGGTAGTGGAGTTGGAAAAAGTACAACTCTGGGTATGATTGCAAGAGAAGCTAAGGCAGATATTAATGTTATCGCTCTTATAGGTGAAAGAGGTAGAGAGGTTTTGGATTTTATTCAAACTGACTTAGGAGAAGAAGGAATGAAAAAATCTGTTGTTATATGTGCTACTTCAGATAAACCAGCTTTAATTAGGCTTAAGGGTGCATTAACAGCTTCAGCTATAGCAGAATACTTTAGAGATAAAGGTAAAAAAGTCATATTGATGATGGACTCAGTTACGAGATTTGCAATGGCTCAAAGAGAAGTTGGACTAGCCATTGGAGAACCACCGGCAACTAAAGGATATACCCCATCAGTTTTTGCAAAACTTCCAAAATTGCTTGAAAGATCGGGAACATCGGACAAAGGATCAATAACAGCATTTTACACAGTACTTGTTGATGGTGATGATTTTAATGAACCAATCGCAGATACAGTGAGAGGTATTCTAGATGGACATATTGTTTTATCGAGAGCATTAGCCCATAAAAATCATTATCCGGCAATAGATATATTAAATTCCGTTTCAAGACTTATGCCATCCATAGCTGAGGATATACATAAAAATGCGGCATCCCAAGCTAGAGATTTACTTGCAACATATAAAGAGTCAGAAGATCTTATTAATATTGGTGCATATGTAAAAGGAAGCAACAAAAAAATTGATTTAGCAATTCAGTATAATCCTTATATTGAAAACTTCTTAAAACAAGGAATTAAAGAAGAATCAAGTTTTGATGAAAGTATTAGAACATTAACTTCATTGTTCTAATAGGAGGGAAAAATGGGTGAAAGGTTTACATTTAAATTAGATAAGCTTTTAGATATGAGAGTGAAAAATGAAGAAGAGTCAGTAAGACTTTTTAAAGATACACAAAGAGAAAAAATGGTCTTAGAAGAAAAACTTGATGATATGAGGAATGACTATGATAGATACAGAGGTATCAAACCTGGTGAAAGCATTGTATATCAGAAAATAAAAAGAAATTATATGACAGCTCTTAATCAGGGAATTGCAGAAAAGGAAAAAGAGCTTGAAATTAAAGACCGAGAGCTTGAAATAAGACGTGATAACTTAAAACAACGAACAATCGAGAGAAAGACAGTTGAAAGGTTAAAGGAAAAGAAATATGAAGCATTTACTAAAGAGCAAGACAGAATTGAGAGAGTTAATAATGATGAATTTGCATTATATGCATACATAAGAAACACTGAAAGGGGGTGAGAATAAGTGAATATAGGAAAAATCAATTTTAGTACAGACATTAACTTATCTGAAAGTAAAGTTAGTTATAAAAATGATAGACAGCAAAACTTTAAAGACTACTTTGATAACTCAGTGAAATTAAAGGAAGATGATAAAAAGGCTGACTTAAGACAAGCTGATTCTGTTGATAACAATAGAAATGTTAAAGCAGGTGATTCTAGAGAAGAAGTAAAGAATGTTAAGTCCACTGAAGACAATGAAAAAGTTGATGGAAAAGATGGGGACAGAGACACAAATACTTCTAAAGAAAAATTAGAAGAAGTAGTTAAAAAGCTTGAAGATCTTAAAGATGAATTAGCTAAAATGCAAAAAGATAACAAAGGTGATAGCAAGAGCATAGAGGATTTGCTTTCTGTTATAAATTCATTAATATTAGCGCTTCAAAACCTTAAGGATCAGAAAAATGGTATTTCTGAAACTCAAGGAGTAAATGGTCAATTAACAAATACAATGAATTTATTGGGGGGACAGAGCCTTCAAAACTCACAAGATTTATCTTTAGCGGATATTCAAAACAAGGCTTTATTTACGAAAGTTAATGATATTATCCAGGAGTTAAAACTAAATCCTGTTCAAAATGGTGAAACGGGAAATATTAGTGCAGAAATAGTTAAGTTACTTACTGATATGGATGGTGGAGAACAGTTTAAAGACATCTTATCTAAGTTACAAGACGTAGTAAAAGAAATACCAAAGGCTATAAGTGATGTGACAAAAGATATGAATACTTCTAACGTAAGTAATCAGGTTTACATAACTGATTCAAAAGTAGAAGAGGGTAATGCTAAAGCTGCGGATGAAACTACGATAAAGAATAATAACTCTTCACAAAAAGGTAATGAAAATGGCTTGGCAAGTGTTGGTAAAACTAATGCAGATGCTACAAGTATTACAAAAACTGTAGATGTTTCTTCTAATACTGACGGAAGCAAAGAAGAGAGTAATTCTGAAAGTTCAAAAGAAGATGACTTTTTACAAAGTATTCTAAAGGGAAAAGGGAACGACAACTTTGATAAAGTAGCACAATTAAATCTTAATAGAGTACAAGTTCCAGTAGATAATGTAGTTAATGAAGCACAAAGTATTTCTAAGGCTAATATTACTCAAGATGTAATAAAGACTATTAAGTTTATGGAAACTTCAAGTTTAAAAGAGCTTACGGTTAAGATGAACCCTAAAGATTTAGGTGAAATTACTATTAAATTAGTGGCTCAAGGAGAACAGATGAAAGCTACTATAAATGCATCAAATAAAGAAGCGTATGATTTATTAAATTCAAAAGTTCAGGAGATAAAGAACACTCTAAATACTCAGAACATTAAAATTGATGACGTAAATGTTTCTTTAAATGATAACTATACAGCTTTTAGTTCAGGACAAGAAAGTTTTGGAACAGAAAAAGGAAATGATGGAAGAAGTAATTCATCAGGTAAAACAGAAACTCCTGAGATTACAGAAATAACTGATGAGACTGAAGAGACTCTACTATATAATAATTTAAATAAATTAGCATAAGGAGGTATATATGGGAAATCCACTTAATTCCGCAACAGTGCCTACTAGTTACACAGGAGCTAGAGCAACTGATAGAGGTACTTCAATAGTTAAACCAGGAAGCGATATGGATAAGAATTCATTTCTTAAGATATTATCAGCTGAGCTTTCAAACCAAGATCCAACTCAAAACCAAGATTCAACACAATATATTTCGCAAATGGCTCAGTTTACTTCAATGGAACAAATGGCTAACTTAAACACTACAATGTCAAACTTTGCATCAAACTCCTTAACTGGAAAAGGTGTAACTCTTAAAGAATTAGATGATAAAGGAAATCCGATAACAGGAGTAGTACAGGCTGTAACAAATCAAAATGGAAAAACAACATTATCTGTTCAAATTAATGAAAATGGACAAAATGTATATAAAGATTTTGATATGTCAGACGTTGTGACAGTATTAGAAGTTCCAGATTATTCACTACCTGCATTATCAAGTTTAAACGGGAATATGAGCTTATTAATGGCTACAAGTTTTATCGATAAGAAGGTTCAATTAAGTGATAAAGATAGTTCAGGTAATTATATAACAGGGGTAGTTGTGGGTGTTACAAAAGACAATGGTGTTGTAAATATAAGAATGAAAAATGATTCAACTGGCGAGATAATTACAGTTGGCGTCGACAAAATAACAAAGGTAGATAAACAATCTGAATCTGGAACTACAGCATAGTAAAATAAGATGAGTTACAGAATAATAAATGGACATGCTTATCCTATAGGAAATTTTCCGGAGCCTAAGGAAATTACAAGAAGCAGTGAGACAAGTAATACAAAAAGTAGTTTTAAAGAAATACTTAAAAATGAAATTAAAAATAGTACTTTAGGAAATAAGGAAGGTTTTACTCTCTCAAATCATGCAGCTGAGAGATTAAGTGAAATTAATTTCACACAAGCAGACTATAAAGAACTTGAGAAGGGGTTAGGAAAAGCTAGAGAAAAAGGTTCAAAAAATACCTTAATGTTATATAAAGACGTAGCTATAATCGCTTCAGTTCAAAACAATACCATAATAACAGCAGTTGATAAAACAAGGGCACAGGAAAATGTGTTTACAAATATCGATAGTGTAGTAATATTATAGGCTGGACCTTATTAGGAAGCCTAAGCCTGTGGAATGACGGAAGCAGGAAAAAATGAATTTATGGAGGTCAAAAAATGTTAAGATCAATGTATTCAGGTATAGCTGGTATGAAAGCTAACCAAACTAAATTAGATGTTATAGGTAATAATATATCAAACGTTGGAACAACAGCTTTTAAAGCTTCAAGAGCTACATTCCAAGACACATTATATCAAACAGTTAAATCTTCAATGTCACCAAACAACAACCAAGGTGGAGTTAATGCTCAACAAGTAGGTTTAGGTGTTCAACTTGCAAGTATTGATACTATAATGACTAACGGTATGATGCAACCTACAGGAAGAGCATTAGATGTTGCTATAGATGGGGATGGATTCTTCATGGTTAGTAGCGGACCTACAGTATTTGGCGATAAAACATTACAAGTAAGCCAAAGAGCTGGAGCACACAACATAACAGAACAATCACTTGCAACATCAGGTTCTCAACTTATGTACTCTAGAGATGGAGCATTTGTACTTGATGAAGAAGGTAATCTTCTTACTGCAGATGGATATAGAGTAATGGGTTACTCTCTAACAAACGATGATAATGGAATAGATGCATCAGGATTATCGCCAGCAGAGGAATCAATTGGAGACCTTAATTTCTCCTTCGGACCAGGATCACAACTTAATGGCTACAGTATAGCATTAGGTGAAGTTGGACCAGGTACTGTAACTTCAGCTACAGTAGACAAAGTAAGTAAAAAGATAATTTTAAGTGGAGATTTTTCTACAAATTCAACTTTAAATTCAGATCAAGTGGAATCAGCTCTTAATAAAGGTATATCAGCAGCAGGTATATCACAAAGAATTAATGTAAAAGGAAATATACCAAGATATGCTAACTTAGGTAGTGATCAAATTCTTGGAGGATCTGATGATACAGCTCCAAGTTCACTTAATTTCTTAGGTGTTAATTTTAAGTTTGAACCAGGTTCTAAGTTAAATGGATATTCCTTTAAATTAGGAAAGGTATCAGATCCAGCTACAACTGCAGATATTACTGGAAAAGTAATTACAATTAATGGAGACTTTTCAAATGGAACAGTAACTGCATTAGATATTATAAACGCAGTAAATACTAAACTTGACTCAGTTGGTGGGTTCAACAAACTTTCTTCTGATTATACAGGTTCGGTAACAAGTGGATTATCACAACTTAAAGATACCTTTGATAGTACAGGTAATAATGGAAGTGCACCAACAGCAGTAACTGCAGCAGGATATGGTATTACTTTCACAGGAAAAAGTTCAGCTTTAAATGGATTTAAAATAACAGTTGCTGATGATAAAACAAAAACTCCAAGTGTAACAGTAGATAGAAGTCAAAATACTATTACTATAGTTGGAGATTTAGCTGGAGCTGGTGTAAATTCAGGAACTCCATATAGTGCAGCACAGCTTCAAACTGACTTAAATAATAAATTAAAACAAAGTGGAATAGATCCAACTGTATTAACTACAACAGTAGGAGGAAGCTTTACAGGAGCAGCAAATTCAACTACTACTGTAACAGTTGATAATGCAGGTAAAGAATTTACAGCACCTACAACAGTAGATTTCCTTGGCTTAAAAGTAACTTTACCAAAAGGCTCAACTTTTAATGGATATACTATTAAAGCTGGTGACTTAAATGCAACTGTAACTAATGTTAATGTGGATACAGCAACAAACACAATAACAGTTGATGGACCATTCTTACAAGGAACTGTAACAGCAACTGATCTTGCAAATCAATTAAATTCAAAGCTTACACCAGCACCAGTAGCACCAAATTTAGCTGCTGTAACAGGAAACTTAACATCACTTTCATATCAATCAGATATAATTGATGGTGGTTCTGATTTAAAAGCACCAGGAACTGTAACAGTAGATGGTATGACATTCGCACCAGTTCCAGGAGGTTCTTTAAATGGATACACAGTAAGAATGGGAACTGTAACTGCAGGAACTAAAACAAGTGCTGATGTTGATGAAAAATCTAAGACAATCACAATTAATGGTGATTTCCAAACATTTGGAGCTACTGACGTAGCAACAATACAAAATGCTGTTAAAAAAGCACTAGCTGGAAAGAGTATTTCTCAAGGAATTACTGTTTCAGGAGTACCAGGATTAGTACAAGGAGAAACTCAAAGAACAAGTGGGGGTACTCCAGTACAAAGTATTGATACTGATGGAACAATAGAATATGTTGATGGAACAAAGGATCTTAAAGCATATGATGAAAAGCTTAAAACTTTAAGAATCCCAGAAAGTGTTAAGGTTCCAGGAACTAGTGAAACTTTAAAAGTTAAGTCTTACACAATAGATAAAACTGGAGTAATTAAAGCAGTTCTTGAAGATGGATCCGTTGCCGCACTTGGTCAAATAGCAATTGCCGGATTTAAAAACCCAGAAGGTTTAAGTAAATTAGGTAAGAACCTATATGCACAATCAGCAAACTCTGGAGAAGCAACAGTAAAGAGTGGATTAGAAACAAAGGGTGAGGATAACTCACAAGGTTTTGGAGATACTGTACAAGGGATGCTTGAAATGTCAAATGTTGACTTAGCAGAACAATTTACTAACATGATTGTTACAAATAGAGCGTTCCAAGCTAGTGGAAAGATGATTACTACTGGTGATGAAGTTCTACAAGATATAATTAACCTAAAAAGATAAAAATTAGACTATTAGGGAGCTTCTCTTTGAGAAGCTCACTAATATAAATTGGAGGAATTATGATAAAGTTAACTGGTATGAATGGAAAAGATTTTCTTCTTAATGCTGATCATATTGAAAAAGTAGAAGAAGTTCCTGAAACTTTAATAACATTAACCAATGGAAGAAAGTACATAGTGTTGCAATCTACAGAAGAATTAGTTGATGAAGTAATAAAATATAAGAATAAGATATTCAACATAAAGATCTAGGAGGCGCTAATTGATGAAAAAATCAGATAACCTAACTTTCATTGGGCTTATCCTAGGTGCAATTGTACTTATCATAGGGATGGCCATAGGAGGAAATAGTTTACTGATATTTTTGAATATACCAGCTTTATTTATAACTGTAGGTGGGTCAATTGCAGCATTATTCGTAAATTATTCGGTAGCAGAAATAAAAGATATAGGAAAATTATTTGGCCAATCGTTAAAAGAGAACAAATTTACAGGTGTAGACCTTATTATACAATTTTCTCATTTCTCTAAAAAAGCTAGAAAAGAAGGATTATTATCGTTAGAAAACGATATAGCTATTCTAGAGGATGACTTTATGAAGAAAGGTCTTCAAATGGTAGTGGATGGGTTTGAAGCTGATACCATCAAAGAAATTTTAGAACTTGAAATTGATGAATTGGAGAACAGACAAGAAAAGGGAGCTACTATTTTTAAAGCCTGGGGAAGTTATGCACCAGCTTTCGGAATGATAGGTACTCTTATTGGGTTAATCCAGATGTTAGCGGGACTAAATGATTTAAACACAATTGCATCTGGAATGGCAAAAGCATTAGTTTCAACGTTTTATGGTGCAATAATTGCATATTTATTCTGTAATCCAATTTCACAAAATCTTTTAGTTAAAAGTTCTAAAGAAGCTTCCTTTAGAGGGATGATTCTTGAAGGGATTCTTTCAATCCAAGAAGGAGTAAATCCTAGGATAATTGAAGAAAAATTAAGCACTTATTTATCACAAAAAGACAGATTAGAATATTTAAGATGGAGTTCTTCTATAGAAGGAGAGAGTCTAAATGGTTAGGAAAAGAAAAAATAGAGGTGGACAGTTGAGTGGTGATGAATGGTTAGGAACATTTTCACACACAATAACGATAGTACTAATATTTTTTATACTTCTATTTTCATTTTCGTCAGTAAATGAAAATAAATTAAAAGGAGTTTCAGAGGCACTCAATAATATTGTTAATGGCGGAGGAACTAATATTTTATCAAATAATCAAAGTACTCCAGAAAGTGACAAAGTAGACACATCTAAAGTTACTACAGAAGATACATCATCTGTAAATACAAATAAACAAATGCTTAGCAAGGTAAATGATTTTATTAAAGAGAACAACCTTGGGAGTGTAACAGAGGTAAAAAGTGACAAGAGAGGAATTACTATAGACCTTAAGGATACAATATTGTTTGAATCCGAGAAGGCTGATTTAATTCCAGAGAGTAAGAATGTTTTAGATAAATTGAGTACACTATTATCATCAATTAATAATGAGATTATTATTGAAGGTCATACAGATAATGTACCAATTAACAATTATAAGTTTTCATCAAATTGGGAATTGTCTTCTATAAGAGCTGTTAATATTGTTAGATATTTTACTGAAGTAAAAAAACTTGAACCATCAAGGTTTGAAGCATCTGGATATGGTGAATTTAGACCTTTAGTAGATAATTCAACACCAGAAAATAGAGCGAAAAATAGAAGGGTAGATATTTTGATAGTTGCAACTAGTAAAGGAGAGTAAGGGATTATGGCAGAGAAAGAGAAAAAAGATAAGAAAGAGAAAAATGGTGGAAAAGGCAAATTTTTAATATTAGTGATTTTAATTGTTGCTGTGGCAGGAGCTGGAACATTTGGGGGAGTTTATTTTTACATGAAATCCCATGGATCGGCTGCTGAAAAGACTGTTGAAACAACTTCATTTGAACTAAGTAAAGAAGGTCAATTAATTAATCTTAAAGACAAAAGATATGTTAAAGTTAAGGTAACTCTTGTATATGATATTAAAAATACAAAATTGGCAGAAGAACTTACAACTAAGACGCCAATAATTAAAGATAGAATAATTAATATTTTTAACTCCAAGACTGCAGATGAAGCATTATCTAATAAAATAGCAATTCAAAAAGAATTATTGAAACCAATTAATGCAGAGTTAACTAAGGGACAAATTATTGAAGTTGTCTTTGATGATTTTGTAGTTCAATAAAGGGAGATAAAATGACTGATACAATTGAATTAGTATTTAGATTAGCTATTGTATTACCATTAATATTATTTTTACTAATAATAACATTAAGATATATAAATAAAAAATCAAACACTTTAACTAATGGAAGATATCTTAATGTAGTTGAAAGAATTCAAATTAGTAAGGAATGTTATATAACTATTGTAAAGATGGGAGAAATAGGGGTTGTTATGGCTGTTTCCCCGGGAAATACTACAGTAGTAAAAGAATTATCAAAAGAAGAATTAGAAAGTATCATGAGAGATAAAAAACAATCTCAGCAAGAACTTATAGATACATATCAGAAGTACGTATTAGCTTGTTCAGATACATTAAAGGATAAATTAAAGAAATTTAGAGATAGAGGAAGAGGCAATGAATAAGAAAAGAGTATTTAAATATTTACTAGTTTTTTTTGCAATATTTTTAACATTTAGTAATAAGGTTTTAGCAGCTGAACCTCAGTTTAATGTATCTGTTAATCCTGGTACTACTCCAACTGATTTTGTAACAGATATAAAGTTACTTATTTTCTTAACAATCTTGACATTATTACCTTCATTTATAGTTATGGTAACATCATTTACAAGAATTGCAGTGGTATTATCATTTCTAAAAAATGCATTAGGCGTTCAGCAGGCTATACCATCACAAGTTATGGTTGGACTCACCTTATTTTTAACATTATTCATAATGCAGCCAGTATATACAGATATAAATGCAAATGCACTTCAACCTTATATGCAGAATAAAATTACTCAACAGCAAGCAATTGACGCAGGGTCAAAACCTTTAAGGGAATTTATGTTGAAACAAACTAGGCAAAAGGATTTGAAGTTATTTATTGAAACTTCAAAACTTGATCAAACTAAAATCGATAAGGATAATGTTCCACTTTATGTAGTGGTACCTGCATTTGTTATTAGTGAGCTAAAAACTGCATTCCAAATAGGATTCTTGATTTTCTTACCATTCTTAATAATTGATATGGTAGTAGCATCAGTTCTTATGTCCATGGGTATGTTTATGTTACCACCAGTAATGGTGTCCTTACCATTTAAATTATTACTATTTGCAATGGTTGATGGATGGTATTTAGTTGTTAAATCTCTAATTATGAGTTTCTCGTGAGGTGTACAAATGAGTGAAACAATGGTTTTAGGAATAGTAAAAGATACATTAGTTACTGCACTTAAGGTATCTGCTCCATTTTTGGTAGTAGCGCTTGTAGTTGGATTAATAATAAGTATTATTCAGGCTACCACACAAATACAAGAACAAACATTGACTTTTGTTCCTAAGTTAGTTGCTATTGCAGCTGTAGGATTAATTTTAGGTAGTTGGGTTTTACATCAACTTCTTAGTTTTACGGAGAGAATATTTCAAATAATTGCAACAGTTGCAAAATAGGAGGAGAATCTTGATTAACACAGTATATTTTTTAGCAATTTTCTTGATTTTTCTAAGAATAGGTTCTTTTCTTATTATAAGTAGAATATTTTTTCCATCAGGAACACCAAATGTAGTTAAAGTATTTTTTGCATTTATTTTATCATATATGATAATAACAGGAATAAATTATGATCAGCTTAAGACAATTAATGATAATTTTGCGCTGATTTTTAATTGCGTAAATGAAGTAATGACTGGAATAATGCTCGGAATTATTGTGAATTTATGTTTTGAATTCATAAAGTTTGCTGGTGCATGGATGGATATACACATAGGGCTTAGTATGATAAACTTGTTTGATGTAACATCTCAAAGTAGCTCCACTTTGCTTAGCAATATATTTCATTGGATTGCACTAATGGTTTTCTTTTTAATAGATGGACATCATATGTTAATAAGGGCATTAATTGAAAGCTTTAACGTTGTGCCTCTAGGGCAAACAATTGTTTATCAAGATACTTTAGATCAAGTATTTTTAGCTTTTAGTAAATATTTTGTAATAGGTTTGAAAATAGCAATACCAATTGTATTGATAATTATAATTGCAGACCTTTGTATGGGTTTAATTTCTAGAACAGTTCCACAGTTAAATGTTATGATACTGGGAATGCCTTTAAAGATATTAGTAGGATTTTTAGCAATAATGGTTGCATTACCAACATTAGTTAAATTTATTATTGGTGCATTTAATGTGTTGCCTGATATTTTTAAAGGAATTTATGGTGCTGTCCCCATGGTTTTAATCTTTGCAGATGAAAAAACTGAGGAAGCAACCCCTAAGAAGAAAAGTGAATCTAGAAGAAAAGGTCAAATTGCTCGTAGTAAAGATGTTAATCTATCATTAACGCTACTTGCATGTACTTTACTCATATCACTATTAAGTGGGTATATGGCTAATAATTTTAGAAGTGATATGATTTATTTTCTCAGCGAAAATTTTAATAAACAGCTTACAGAACTTACTGCAAGAAATTATATCATAACAGCTCTTTATAGAATTGCAATAAATGCATTACCAATTATTTTACCAATTACAGTAGCAGGGGTAGTGGCATCATTAATGCAAACAGGCTTTTTAATTACTGGTGAATCAATAAAACCATCACTAGGGAAGCTGAATCCTTTAAAGGGATTTAAAAATATGTTTTCTAAAAGAAGCTTTTTAGAATTAGGTAAAAATATTATCTTAATAATTTTAATCGGATATTTAAGCTATAGCTTTGTTATAAGTAATTTTAATAGCATATTGAGTATGGGAAGTGTTTATTTACCCTCAATAGGAATAGAAATAAAATCATTAGTAATGGGGATATTTACCAAAGTAACCTTATTGATGATTGCATTGTCTTTAATGGATTATATTCTACAGGTGAGAATATTTAATAAAGAGATGAGGATGTCAAAACAAGAAGTAAAAGAAGAATATAAGCAAATGGAAGGAGATCCTCAAATTAAGGGTAAAATAAAGCAAAAGCAAAGAGAAATAGCTTCAAGAAGAATGATGCAAGCTGTTCCAGATGCAACTGTAGTAATTACAAACCCTACACATATAGCTGTTGCATTAAAGTATGAAGAAGGCGGAATGGAAGCTCCTAAAGTAGTGGCAATGGGTGCAGATCATGTAGCTATAAAAATAAAAGAAATAGCAAAAGAAAATAAAATTCCAATTATAGAGAATAAGCCACTTGCTAGAGCAATGTTTGATACATTAGATGTTGACTCAGAAGTTCCTGCAGATATGTATCAAGCAATTGCAGAAATTTTAGCTTTGGTATACAAAATGAAAAAGTCGTAGTATAAAAGGATGGATGAATATTTATGGAAGCCTTTGGTAAAAATAAGTTAAAAGATAATATAGGAGTAATATTTGCCTTTTTAGTTATTGGAATAGTACTTATGATTATTATTCCATTGCCTACATGGTTATTAGATATTTTAATTGCAATAAATATTACTGTTTCAATTGTAATTATATTAACTACAATGTTTACAACAAATGTATTGCAATTATCTGTATTTCCTACGTTGTTATTAATTACTACATTATATAGGTTAGCACTTAACATAACATCTACAAGACTTGTATTATCACAAGGTGATGCTGGAACAATAATATCAGCATTCGGTGGTTTCGTTGTTGGTGGAAACTACACTGTAGGTATAATAATATTTATTATTATTATGGTTGTTCAATTTATAGTAATTACTAATGGTGCTGGTAGAGTATCTGAAGTATCTGCAAGATTTACTTTAGATGCAATGCCAGGAAAGCAAATGAGTATTGATGCTGATTTAAATGCAGGGCTTATTGATGAAGCTGGTGCTAAGAGAAGAAGAGAAGATCTACAATTAGAAGCAGATTTTTATGGAGCAATGGATGGTGCTTCGAAGTTTATTAAAGGTGATGCCATAGCAGGTATAATTATTACATTAGTAAATATACTTGGTGGAATAATAATTGGTGTACTTCAAAGAAATTTGCCATTAGCGCAAGCAGCACAAGATTATGTTAGATTAACAGTTGGAGATGGACTTGTATCTCAGATTCCTGCATTATTAATATCTACGGCTTCTGGTATATTAGTTACACGTTCAGGATCAGCGGATAATCTTGGAGAAACTTTAGGTAAACAATTAACAGCCTTTCCTATAGTTTTGGCTATGGCTGGAATAATTACATCAATAATAGGATTACTTCCAGGATTTAACCCGATCCCCTTCTTTATAGCAGGAGGAGCATTAGGAACTGCATCATATTTCCTATTCAAAGAAGAAAAGCAAAAAGAAGAGATGGAATTTCTTCAAGCTGAAGATGATCAAATGGAAATTGAGAGCAAGGAGCCGGAAAATGTTATGAATTTAATTTCTGTAGAGCCTATGGAAGTTGAAATAGGATATGGATTAATTCCTTTAGCGGATGAAAGTATTGGTGGTGATTTACTCCAAAGAATAGCATCTGTTAGAAGACAATGTGCTATTGAAATGGGGATAATAGTCCAACCAATAAGAATAAGAGATAATCTTCAACTAAAAACTAATGAATATGTAATTAAAATTAGGGGTACGGTGGTAAATTCGGCAGAATTAATGTCTAGTATGCTTTTATGTATGGATCCAACAGGAGAAAGTACAGATATTCCAGGTATTAGAACTATAGAACCTACTTTTGGATTGCCAGCTGTATGGATAAATAAAGATCAAAAAGAAGAGGCTGAAATAAGAGGATTTACAGTTGTAGACCCTACTACAGTAATGGTTACACATTTAACTGAAACAATTAAAGCACATGCGTTTGAGCTTTTAGGAAGACAAGAAGTTAAGATGATTGTAGATAATACTAAAGAAAAATACTCAGCTGTTGTAGAAGAACTTATACCAGATTTACTTACTATTGGAGAACTTCAAAAAGTATTACAAAATCTTCTTAAAGAGAAAGTTCCAATAAAGGATATGGTTACAATTTTAGAGTCTTTAGCAGATAATTCAAGAAATACTAAAGATCTAGAACTTTTAACTGAATATGTTAGATTTGCGTTATCAAGAACAATATGCAATGGGTTAATAGATGAGGACAGAGCAATAACAGTTGTTACCTTGCAACCAGGAATTGAAGATCTAGTCGCAAATAATACTCAAAAATCAATACAAGGTTCATTCCCAGCAATAGATCCAGATACAACTACTAGAATATTCAACGGAATAAGAGATGTGGTTGAAAGAATTAATTTCTATAATAATCAACCTATAATTTTGGTATCGCCTAAAATAAGACCTGCGTTTAGAAGGCTTATAGAGATGGTATTTCCTCATATAATGGTTATTTCATTAAATGAGATACCAAATGATGTAGAAATTAGAACCGAAGGAGTTGTAACTATATAGATGATAATAAAGAAGTACATAGTAAAAAATATGAATGAAGCTATGACAAGAATAAGATATGAACTAGGGAAGGATGCCGTAATTCTTAGCAATAGAAAGATAAGAAAAGATGGAATTAAAGGTTTTTTTTCACCTAAATTATTAGAAGTTACAGCTGCAGTTGAGAAGCTTCCGGAAGCAAAAACTGAAAAGAAAAATAAAGGTGAAGTTGAAAATTCCATTGATTCTTTAAGAAAGATAATGGAAAGAGAAATATCTAATAGAAGTACTGAAAATAGAGACTCACTATTTGAAGAAAATAAAGCAACTGAAAGTATTAAAAAAGATACTTCAGATAGTCAGCTTAAAAACGAAATGCAAGAAATCAAATCAATGCTTGCTAAGGTCATTGATAAAGATGAAAATGCAATAAAAGATGAGTTTGATGAGTTCTTAGATGAAAGAGATATTGAAGAAAAATATATACAAGATTTTAAAAATGATTTAAATAATAATCTATCTTTTGAGGATAAAAAAGAACAACTTAGGGAATATCTAAGAAATATAGTACAAATTGATTCTAAACCATTATCCGGAAGAGTAGTATTTATAGGACCAACTGGGGTAGGCAAGACTACAACAATTGCAAAAATTGCAGGAAAGTTATCATTGATAGAAAGAAAAAAAGTAGGCCTTATTACTATTGATACATATAGAATTGGTGCTGTTGAACAATTAAAAACATATGCAGAAATAATGGGTATAACCTTAGAAGTAGTAATTACACTTAAAGAGATGGAATTAGCAATAGAAAAACTAAGTGATTGTGATGTTATATTAATAGATACTACTGGAAGAAGTTCTAAAAATAAGATGCAATTATCTGAATTAAGAGCTTTTGTTGAGAAAGCAAAACCGGATGAAACATATTTAGTAATTTCATCAATAATTAAAAATAAAGATATAGAAATTATACTGGATGGATATAAATTATTAAGCTATGATGGTATAATAGTAACAAAGCTAGATGAAACTTCTGTGTATGGTGGATTAGTTCAAATAATAAAAGAATCTAATACTCCAATATCATATATTACTACGGGTCAGTCAGTTCCAGAAGATATTAGAGCTGCTGACAAAGAAGAAATAGTGAAACTTATTCTTGGGGAGGATACTGTATGCTAGATCAAGCTGTAAAACTCAGAGAATTAGCTGGTCAAGATTTAGGAAAAACCAGAAGTAAGATTTTAACTATTACCTCTGGAAAAGGTGGAGTAGGTAAAAGTAACATAGTAATTAATCTAGCTATTGAACTTCAAAAGCAAGGAAAAAAAGTTCTAATTTTTGATGCTGATATTGGAATGGGAAATGATGATGTCTTAATGGGGATATTCCCTAAACATACTTTGTTTGATATCTTAAATGATGAAATGTCCATTGATAAGGTTTTAGTTGAAGGGCATATGGGGGTTAAACTTTTATCTGGGGGTTCGGGTATAAATCGAGTTGAAGATTTATCTGAAAGAGAGAGAGAAAAGTTTTTAGATAAGATTCAAAAACTAGATGAATATGATTATATTCTTATTGATACAGGAGCAGGAATTAATAGAAGTGTATTAGCATTTATTTCTTGTTGTCAAGAACTGATTGTTGTTACAACACCTGAACCTACATCATTAACAGATGCATATAGCTTATTAAAAGCAACAAAGCATTTTAAAATCAAAGACAAAGCAAGTGTAATAGTGAATAAATCTCTTTCGTTCAAAGAAGGTCAAGATACCTTCAACAAGTTCAAAAGCGCAATTGATAGATTCTTATTTTTAGAAGTAGACTATTTGGGTGCAGTTCTTGAAGATAGAAAACTTGTTCAAGCAGTAAGAGAGCAATCACCATTTACCATATCATATCCTAACAGTGATGCAGCAAGATGCATTAAAGATATTGCTAAAAAATTAGAAGGGGAAGTAAATAATCAAGCCAATATTGGAGCAAATGGATTATTTAAAAGAATTTTTAGTATATTTTCTTAGGGGGAAATGATGAAATCACTTAGAATTGGGTTAAATAGGGTTGTATCAATATTTTGGAAAGATGAAAAAGTATATAAGGCAAGTGTTCAAGATGAGGAAGAAGGTTTCTTCTACATAAATTTGCCAGTTTGTGACGGAGAGTATTTATTCTTTGTAGAAGGGCAGAAACTATCGATGCTCTTCAATGATGAAAATAATATATATAAATTTGAAACTACGGTTATAAAAAGAACTTTAGTTAATCAAATGCCATTGTATAAACTAGAAATTCCAGAAAATTATGAAAAAGTTCAAAGAAGAGATTATGTAAGAATTGAGTTTGTACAAAAATTACAATATGTAAGATTAAGTGATAAAAATGAAGAATTAGATGATGAGTATAAAGCAGCATTACTACTAGATATTAGTGGTGGTGGATTAAGAATGAAATCAAAAGAAAAGAATTCTATAAATGATAAAGTTCTAATAAATATTTCTTTTGAAAATGAAATAGTTGGCATAATAGGAAGAATAGTTAGAATAAGTAAATCAGAAGATAAAGAATTTATATATGGAATAAAGTTTGATGAAAATCAACGATCTTCTAGGGAAAAAATAGTTAGAATAGTATTTAAATTAATGAGAAAACAAAGAGGGTTAGTTTAGAATTTAAGGGGGAAAGACCATGGAATTAACTGTACCTGATCAATCAAAAGAACAGTTAGTAGAAAAATATATACCTTTAGTAAAATATATAGCTTCAAGGGTAATAATAGGTAAAACTAAATATATTGAGTATGACGATCTATTGGGATATGGTATGGTAGGATTAATGGATGCGATTAATAAGTTTGATTATAGCAGGGGAATGAAATTTTCAACGTATGCATCTATAAGAATTAGAGGTTCTATGATTGATGAAATACGAAAGAATTCCCCCATCACAAAAGGTGCTATAGATAAGCTCAATAGATATAATGAAGCGGTGGAAAACCTTCAAAGGAGATTGCTTAGAGAACCTACAAATGACGAAATTGCAAAAGAGCTAGGTATTTCAATTAAAGATATTGGAGAAATAGAAGGTTACATAAATTATATTTCTGTTCTATCATTAGAAGACATAATATTTTCAGATGATGAAGATGTTACTGTAAAAGGAATGATTCAGGATAAGAATAGTCCTTCACCAGAAAAAGAAATGGAGGATAAGGAAGAAATAGAAATGTTACAAAAATCCTTAGAAATGCTCAATGAGAAAGATAGAATGATACTTAGCCTTTATTATTATGAGTCATTGACTCTTAAGGAAATTGGGAAGGTACTTGAAGTATCAGAGTCAAGAGTTTGTCAATTACATAGTAGAGCAATAAGAAATCTAAGAAGTAACATGAAAACTTTAAATTATACATAAAAAAAGAATTAAGACTATACATAAAGTGGGTGTGCTATGGCAGTTTTCATTATAATAATATCTATTGCTCTAATTTACATAAACTATAGAGCATTGAAAAAAGATAATAATTCAAGTTTTAGTGACATATTGGCTCATAAGGAAGAAAATATTAGTGATATACAATATGAAGTTGGTAAATTGAGACGAGAGTTTAGTGAAACTATTCTAGAACTCCAAAAAGAGATTATTGAGTTAAAAGCTAGGGACAGAGGCAATGAAAGTAATAAAGATGATTTAGATATAAAGAAAAATGGTACATATTTCGATAATGAAAATGTGGAAGAATTTGAAGAAGTTGATGAGAATGAGACTATACAAGTAAATGATTCCAATGGCGATAAAGATATTGAGCTATCTTCAAAAAAAGAGTATTCTAATGATATAGAAGAAAATAAAGTTGATGAAGTTGATGAAAATCAATCTAAAGACAAAGTAGAGTTAGTTAAGGAACTAATAAACAAAGGGTATGATGATGATAAAATATGCGAAAGCCTTTCAATTGGAAAGGGGGAAGTACTATTAATACGAGGATTGTTAAAAAATTCAAAGAATTAATTAATTTTTTAAGTGATAAAAAATTACTAATGGGAATTGGAATTGGTATGATTTTAGCAACAATACTAATGTTAGGATTTAATAGGAACAAGGAACTTTCAAAAAGTCAGATTGAAGAGAAGGCAAGATCATTTGGAATGTTATATGAGGATGAATGTAAAGTGATTTTTAATAAGGATGTGACAACAAAATGATAAGAGGATTATATACGGCAGTTTCTGGATTAGTTTCACTAGAAGCTAAACAAGATTCAATAACCAACAACTTAGCAAATGCAAATACAAATGGATTTAAAAGTGATGATGTTAAATTAAAGAGTTTTAAAGAAGTTTTAATTGAGAATAGAGATAAGGTTTCTGGCGGAATGAATGTAAGAAACCAACTAGGTTATTTAAGCTTAGGATCAGCTATAGATGGTACATATACAAAATGGACTCAAGGTTCAATTAATGATACTAATAAGGATACAGATTTTGCAATTGAAGGTGCTGGATTCTTTGTAGTAAGAACTAATACACCTGAAGGTGTGAAAGAGCATTATACCAGAGATGGGAGCTTCAGGATCGATGCTCAAGGGTATTTAACTACTAGTTCAGGTGATGCTGTTATTGGGACCAATGCATCTGGTGCACAAGGGCCAATATATGTTGGAAATGGTAAACTTGCTGTTGATGGTAGTGGAAATATTAATGTTGATGGAAAACCATCAGGTAAATTATTAACAGCTAATTTCCAAGACTACGGTACTCTTAAAAAAGTTGGGGACAACCTATACGAAGGACAAAATCCAAATTACCAAGCAAATACTTCTATTAAGCAAGGTGCATTAGAAAAGAGTAATGTAAACATAATGAGCGAAATGGTTGATATGATTTCGGTAATGAGAAGCTTTGAAAGTAATCAAAAAGTTATACAAACTATTGATGAAACTTTGGGTAAAGCTGCAAATGAAGTTGGAGCTGTTAGGTAGGAGGATGATGTATGTTTAGAATATTATGGAATTCAAAGAGTGCAATGAATGCTAATCAAGAGAAGTTAGATTCTATTTCAAATAATTTAGCTAATGTAAACACAACTGGTTATAAAAAAGTTGATGCTCAATTCAAAGATTTACTTTCAGAATCGTTTGATAGATTAGGCTATCCTGTAAATGATAAAGACGCATACACTGGAACAGGCGTTAGAACTACAGAGTGGTCAAGAGATAAAACTCAAGGACCTATGCAGGAAACAGATATACCAACTGATGTGGCGATAGATGGAAAAGGTTACTTTAGAATACAAGCACCAACAGGTGAAGTAGCTTATACTAGAGCTGGTGCATTCAACATAGATCCAATGGGGAGACTTGTAGACTCAAATGGAAACAAGCTATATGTTGAATATGCTAATGGATATTCAGAAGGAAATCCTAAATTAGATAGCAAGAATTTAGTGATAAATCAAGACGGAAGCATTTTGCAAAAAAATGGAGGTAAGTCTGAAAAGATAGGAACTATTCCTTTGTATAATGCAGTCGGTGATGATTCTATGGTTTCAATTGGAGAAAACTTATATTCACCAAAGCCAGGAGTAAATATGTTTAGAGAAACTGATGCTGATATAAATCAAGGTTATTTAGAAGGATCAAATGTTGATATGGCTCAAGAATTTACTGATATGATAATTACTCAAAGAGCTTTTCAATTAGCATCAAAAGGTGTTACCACTGCAGATGAAATGTGGGGCATGGTAAACAATATGAGAGGTAAATAGCATGTTTAATATGTGCTAATTTTAAATAACTATATACTTGTTTGTATATAGTTATTTTTTATTTTATAACAATATTAAATAAATAAATAAAAAATGTTTGGCCTTATAGCCAAACATTTTTTTATTATAATGATGTTATTGTATTAGTTAATGGTGGTATTACCTGCTTCTTTCTTGATAATACACCAGGTAAGAATGCAGTATTATCTACAAGATTAATATTAAATGTATGCTCAACAATTTCAGGTCTAGAACCAGCAACTAAAATTTGAGAACCTTCATTTAAGATATCAGTTAGTAGTAATACAACAAGCTGTAAGTCATTTGCAGCAGCTTTATTATTCATGTATTCAAGCATCTCAGCTTTTAGTGGCATAAAGCCTTCTATATCCATTGTATTAACTTGAGCTACACCAATTTTGGTATCTTCTATGGTAAAAGGTTTGAAATCTTGGTTGAATATTTGTTCAACAGTCTTTCCTTTTAATGAAGTACCAGCTTTAAACATTTCCTTTGCGAACTCTTCTATGTTTATTTCAGCGATATTGGCAAGTCTCTTACATATGGTTTTATCAACCTCTGTGCAAGTAGGACTTCTGAATAGCAAAGTATCTGAAATTATAGCTCCGCATAATAGCCCAGCAGCTTCTCTAGATGGTCTAATACCATTTTCAAAGAATCTCTTAGCAACTATAGTTGAAGTTGAACCAACAGGCTCATTTCTAAAGTAAATAGGGTTACTAGTTTGTATATCAGCAACTCTATGATGATCTATAATTTCTAGTATTTCAGCATCTTCAAGTCCATTGATAGATTGACTTCTCTCATTATGATCAACTTGTATTATTTTCTTTTTGAAGTTTGGTATCAAGTGATATCTAGAAACTGTTCCAATAACCTTGTTATTAGTATCAATAACTGGATAGTTTCTAAATCTAGTTTCTGCCATTACACTTCTAATATCATCTACTAAGTCATCAGATGATATAGTAACAAGCGATTCTTTTGCCATTACAAAATCAACAGGTATAGATTGAACAACCAATCTTGAGGCTGTGAAAGAATCGTGTGGTGTTGATATAACTGTTATATTATTTTTCTTAGCTTCCTCAAGTAATTCATCACTTAGGACAAAAGATCCAGTTAATATAAGAAGTGATACCTTGCAGTCAATAATTGCTTCTAAAGCTTCGGCTCTGTCCCCACCAACTATAACAACATCACCCTCTTGAATATATTCTTTAAATCCTTGAGGTTGCATAGCAGCAACTAATATCTTTCCAGGGAATACTTTCGTATCTTCATTTATTGTAAGAGGTTTAGCTGATAGAGTATCAACTATATTATCTATAGTAGTCTTACTCTTAGCTAAAATTTTATTATCCCATATATCCATATAACTAGAAACAATGTTAGAAATAGATAATATACCAATTAAATGTGTATTAGAATCAACCACAGGAACTGATTTCATATTTTTTTCTTTCATTATGTTCCAAGCTGTTTTTATTGAAATATCTGCCCCAAATGGAGTGAATCTGTCGAAATTCAAATCTTTTACCTTTAACTTAATTGTTTCTAAGAACATTGGTTTTTCGACATTAAAAAAGTCTAATATGTATTGAGTTTCTTGATTTACGTTACCTAATCTTACAGGTATTGCAGGAAGTTCTCCCGTTTTATTTTTAAATTCCGCATATGCATAAGCAGCACAAATAGAATCGGAGTCTGGATTCTTATGGCCAGTTACATAAATTACATCTTTCATTAAATTGCCTCCTTAGTAGTCACTTTATAGTATTATTCTAAATTTAAATGTTGTAATTGTAAAGGGGACAGAGGAATCAATATTATAAAAAGACAAGAATTTTTGAAATTAGCAATTTTATTTATAAGATTTTATATTTAAAAATTTTTCATAATTAATATATGTATACACATATATTAAGTTAAAGGCAATATTAAAGGAGGAGCATAAGTGATTGAAGAAAAAGAGCTCTTATTAGGATTAACTAATAAAGAAGCAGAGTTTAGAATGAAAAAGTTTGGACCCAATGAATTAACTAAGGGAAAAAAGAAATCGCCATTTATGGTTTTTATATCTCAATTTAATGATTTAATGATTTGGGTATTATTAGCATCAACAGTAATATCTTGTTTCATGGGTGATACTGCAGATGCCATAACAATTATTATAATTGTGCTTATAAATGGAATTTTGGGATTTATTCAGGAATATAGAACAGAAAAATCACTAGATGCATTAAAAAGTTTAGCAGCACCAACTTGTAAGGTAATAAGGGATGGAAATATGAGAGTCATAAATGCAATAAATTTGACAGTTGGTGATTGGGTTGATTTAGAAGCTGGGGACAGAGTGCCAGCAGATGGTATATTAGTTGATGGAAATGGACTAACAGTTGATGAGTCTTTATTAACCGGAGAGTCAGTCGGGGTAAATAAAGATACAAGAGACAAGCATGGAAATGTATATATGGGGACAACGGTACTAAAAGGTAAAGGTTTAATGAAAGTTTCAACTATAGGTATGGGGACAGAGATGGGAAAAATAGCAGGACTCCTTCAAAATATAGAGGAGGAAAAATCTCCATTAAAGGACAGACTTGAGTCATTAGGAAAAGTATTAGTATTCTTATGTTTAGGAATATGCGCAATTGTAACAGTAGTAGGTGTAGCTAGAGGGAATAACCTTGGAGATATGTTCTTATTGGGGGTAAGCCTAGCTGTAGCAGCTATTCCAGAGGGACTTCCTGCCATTGTTACCGTTTCTTTAGCACTTGGTGTATCACGTATGTTAAAACGAAATGCGTTAGTTAGAAAACTACCAGCTGTTGAAACATTGGGTTGCACTTCGGTAATTTGCTCAGATAAAACAGGAACATTAACTCAAAATTCAATGACTGTCAAAGAAATATATATTGATAATAAAATATACAATTTAGATAAAGGAGAAAAGGTAAGAAATGAGGTATTTATTAAAACATTAATATATTGTAATGATTGTAATTATAATTTAAGTGAGAAAAATATTGATAAAGCTTTGCATGGAGATCCAACAGAAACAGCATTAGTTAAAGCTTTTTTTAAAGACGTACAATTGTTAAAGACATTTATTAGCAATAAGAGAAGAGTATTTGAAGTACCTTTTGATTCAAACAGAAAGATGATGTCAGTAATTATTAGGGAAAATGGAAAGGAAACTTGTTACACTAAAGGGGCTCCAGAAAAAGTTTTAGATAAATGTAGCTATATAGTTGAGGATGGAAGAATTAAGCCATTAACTTCAACAAAGAAAAAAGCAATATTAAATTGTGTTGATAGTATGTCCAATAGGGCTTTGAGATGTCTAGCTGCAGCATATAAAGATGGGTTTTTAGAAAAAAATGATGGCTTGGAAAAAGGGTTAATCTTTATTGGAATAGTAGGAAGTATAGATCCTCCAAGAGAAGAAGCTAGAGATGCGGTATTACAATGTAAGCTTGCAGGAATAAAACCTGTTATGATTACTGGTGATCATAAAAATACAGCTTTTGCAATAGCTAAGGCATTAAGCATTTGTAATTCAAGTGATAGTGTATTAACTGGTGATGATATAGAGGCATTGAGTGATAGGGAATTGGAGAGAGAGGTAGAAAAGGCAAGGGTATTCGCGAGAGTAAACCCTAACCACAAATTAAGAATAGTAAAAGCCTTAAAAAAAAGAGGTAATATAGTAGCAATGACTGGTGATGGGGTAAATGATGCCCCTGCAATTAAAGAAGCAGATATAGGAATTTCAATGGGAATTTCGGGGACAGACGTAACAAAAGAAGCATCTTCAATGATATTAATGGATGACAATTTTACTACAATTGTAGCTGCAGTAGAAGAGGGTAGAGTTATTTATGATAATATAAGAAAGTTTATAAGGTATCTATTGTCATGTAACTTAGGAGAGGTATTAACAATGTTCCTTGCTTCAATTTTTTATATGCCAAACCCACTTACACCAATACAAATCTTATTTGTAAATCTCGCAACAGATGGTTTGCCAGCAATTGCCTTAGGAGTAGATCCTCCAGATAAAGATATAATGTCTCAGAAACCTAGGGATAAAAAAGAAAGTATATTTGCAAGAGGACTTACTGAGAAAATTATGGTGAGAGGAACACTTATAGGTATATGTACATTGATGTCTTTTATAATTGGACAATACTTAGGCTTTGATTTGAAAACCTGTAGAACCATAGCATTATGTACTTTAGTAATGTCACAATTAATTCATGTATTTGAATGCAGATCAGAAAGACATTCAATATTCGAAATTAAACTCTTTACTAATCCTTATTTGTTGGGTGCGGTTCTAATTTCGATATCTATGATAATGTGTATATTGTATATTCCATTTTTTAGAGATGTTTTTCAAACACAAGCTTTAAGCCTAATGAATTGGGGAATAGTTATATTCTTCTCAGGAATAATTGCAACTATAAATTCAATTTATTTATATATTAAAAGGTAGAACAAATTAGAATGGAATCTTAAGGGGACAGAGGGAGAAAAAGTAATAAAACCAAAATTTAATATAGATCGATGTATATCACCATTCATTAATGACAATAATCACAAATATTAGAAGTTAAATTAATGGATGGTGATTTTTTGTGGCTAGAACATCTAGAATTAAGAGAAAACATGGTATATATCATATTATGGTTAAAAGTATACCAGAATTGAGATTATATAATGATAACGAGGATAAAGATAAATATCTTAAAATTATAAAAGAAAAGCAGGTGTTATTTGGGTTCAAAATTTATGCATTCTGTATTATGAGTAATCATGGACATTTTATAATAGACTCGAATGGGGCAGATATTTCTGAAATAATGCAATCTATAAATTCGAAATATGCATTTTATTTCAATAGAAAATATAAAAGAAATGGGCATCTTTTTCTAGATAGATTTAAAAGCAAATTAATTAATGATGATAGATATTTGTACTTATTGTCACTATATATACACAGTAATCCTAAGGATATTAATATATATAGAAACTCATTAGAAAATTATTATTATTCTAGTTTATCAAACTATTTTTATGGAAGAAAAGATAAATATAATATTGTTGACACAAGTAGAATATTGTTTTTATTTTCAAATAATATTAAAACTCCAAGGAAAAATTATAAATTAGCCATTGAAAACTACAACAAGCTGAAACATCAGGATATTAATTTTAAAAATGATATAAATAAGGAAATAGTTGAGCTAAAGAATAATAAAAGCAATGGTAGAGATTTAAAACATTCCATAGATAAAATAACTAATTATCTAAGTGAAAAATTTATGATAGATAAATCACTTATGAATTTAAAATATAATAATGAAGTAAATATTGTAAAATCTTTTTTGTTTCTTTTTATGAGGTGTTTTTGCAAAATGAAGGTAAGAGAAATATATGATATTTACAATAATCATTCAATAAATACAATATATAAGCTAAGTAATTCAGGAGTTGCTCTTATGCTTAAGAATCCCAATTACGCATATATAATGGATGAATATTTATCAGTAATATAAAATAATTAATAATTTTTTATTACTAAAACTATTTCTAACAATGGATTTACTGTGATACCTTTTATATTAGGTGGTGCTAGATTGAGCTGTAATTGATGGGGTAAGCTGATTTATTAGGTTATGAAAAAGTACAAATTGTAGATGGGAATAATTAAGATACATTTGAAACATAAACAATATAAATAAAGCTGGGGACAGAGGAAGTAAAAATTTCTTCCTAAATGGAGCAGCAACTCGTATAATTAAAGGGAGCTACAAGCTTATTTTAATGGCATACTGTGAAATGGATAAAGAAGAGGTGAAAACTCATAAACCAAAGGTAGTAGTTCTGGAAGCGGGAAATAATATTAGTTTAGTAACAAGTTATGAAAAGTATGAGGGATTTTCGTAACTTTTCATATGATGTCGTGAAATGAATGAAATTATAAAATAATAATGTAAAAGTTTAATGGATATCAGTATTTTATTGATATCCATTTTTTAATAGAGTTATAATTTCATCCATACCTGTAATAATTTCATTGGTATTAGGCTTTGCTACACTTAATCTTATTCCTTTTTTATAGGTTGAATTTGATAAAAAGTAAGGTCGACCTTTAGCAATTTTTATGCCTCTGTCCCCCAATTTCTTAGCAAATAAATCCTCATTTATATACTCAGGGAGAAATATGTAAGAGTAAAATCCCCCGGTTGGCTTAGTGAAAGATATATTTAAATTTGATAGTTCATCCATCTTTTCTTTTAGAAGGTTAAGTCTAATTTTATGCTCTGTCTTTATTGACTTTATATGTTTTGATAAAAGATTACTTTTAAGATAAATCTCTAGAGTGGCTTGAGACACTAATGAAGGAGCAAAATAAGAGTAATAATATGAATAATTTGCATGTAACTTGAAATCATCGATTAAATTATCAGGTACTACAGTTAGACCAAGTTTTATCCATGGAATTATCTTGGTAAAACTTTTTAAATATATAAAGTGATGATGATCTCCGTATGAATATATTGGATCATACTTAGAATCAAATTCAATATCACCAAAATAGTCGTCTTCAACTATATAAACATTATATTTTTTAGCTAAATCTGCAATTGCTAATCTTTGAGATTTTGAATACCTTGTGCCTAGGGGATTATGATTCCTCGGTATAGTATAGAAAAATTTAATATCACCATATTTGAAGATATGTTCAAGTTCATTTAAATCAATACCATACTCGTTACGCTCAATTCCTATTGGCTTTATACCAGAGTTTTCTAAGAATGAGATAAAGTATCTGTAAGTAGGATTTTCTACTAAAATATTTTTTTTATCATTTGGGAAAGGCATATTCGTTAATATACTTAAAATTTGCTGTATTCCAAGATTAATAAATATATTATCAACCGATGTAAAAACTTGAAATTTTGCAAGGTAGCTTGGTAATAAGTGTCTTAAAGAATCAATACCATAAACATCAGGATCAATAGGTTGATTTGCATAGATATCTACAGCTCTGTTAAGACAATGTTTTAAATCAGGAGTTAGAATTTTACCTATATTGGGATTACCCGTAGAGAAATCTATAAATGTATTTGGCATTGATATAGGTGTGATATGCTCCTCAACAACATAATATCCGCTTTGGGGGACTGAGTAAATCAAATGACTATTCTTTAACGATTCATAAGCTTTAATAACAGTTGATTTACTACAGTTATAAGCTATAGATAAGTCTCTAACAGAAGGCAATTTCTTTGAGGTTTTATATTTTTTGCCGTTAATATCATTTTTTATATCATAAATGATTTGTTCATACTTTGTCATAGATAACCCTCCAAACTGTACTGGTACAGTTTAATTATATCTCAATTGAATAATCGATTTCAATGATATAACATTAATCTATAGACGAAATAAATATAATTTTCTGTAACTAAAAGGAGGAATAATTTATGGATGGATTAAAGATAGTTACTATCGGCGGAGGCTCAAGTTATACACCAGAATTAGTTGAAGGATTTATCAAAAGACATAAGGAATTACCAGTTAGAGAACTATGGTTAGTTGATATTGAAGCTGGAAAACATAAGCTTGAAGTAGTTGGGGATTTAGCTAAAAGAATGGTTAAAAAAGCTGGAGTACCTATGGAGATACACACAACGCTAGATCGAAGAGAAGCTTTAAAAGGAGCAGATTTTGTTACTACTCAATTAAGAGTTGGACTTTTAGATGCAAGAATTAAAGATGAAAGAATACCATTAAGTCATGGAGTAATTGGACAAGAAACAAATGGTGCAGGGGGAATGTTTAAAGCATTTAGAACAATTCCTGTAATATTAGATATAGATAAAGATATGGCTGAACTTTGCCCAGATGCTTGGTTAATTAATTTTACAAATCCTGCTGGAATTGTAACAGAAGCATTACTTAGACATGGAAAAAATAAAAAAGTAATCGGATTATGCAATGTTCCTATTGGAATGGAAATGGCTGTAGCTAAAATGTGTAATGTAGAGCATGAAAGAGTAAGAATGGATTTCGCAGGTTTAAATCATATGGTTTATGGTTTAAATATATATGTAGATGGAAAAAGAGTAAATGAAGAAATAATTCAAACAATTAGTGAAGGAAAGGTAGACGGGATAGTAAAAAATATAAAAGACTTCGAGTGGACACCTGAATTTATCAAAGCATTAGGCGTTATGCCTTGCCCATATCATAAGTATTATTATCAAAGCAAAAATATGCTTGAGGATGAATTAAAGGAATTTGCAAAAGGAGAAACAAGAGCAGAAGTCGTAAAGAGATTAGAAGATGATTTATTTAAGCTTTATGATGATCCAAATCTTGATATTAAACCACCTCAATTAGAAAAAAGAGGAGGAGCATATTATAGTGATGCTGCATGTAGATTAATTAATTCTATATACAATGACAAAAAGGATATCCAAGCTGTAAATACAATAAATAATGGAGCAATTGCAGACCTACCAGCTGAATCAGCTGTAGAAATAAGTTGTATCATCACAAAGGATGGTCCTAAACCAATAAATATAGGAAAATTACCAGTACAAATTAATGGATTAATTCAGCAAATTAAGAGTTTTGAAAGGACAGTAGTTGAAGCAGCAATATCTGGGGATTATAACTTAGCATTGTTAGCATTAACAATTAATCCATTGGTAGCGGATGAGAAAATGGCTAAGATTCTTTTAGATGAGTTATTAGAAGCACATAAAGAATATCTACCTCAATTCAATAAATAATTTTCAGTCAATAAAAAAACATCTCATGAAGTTAAAACATGAGATGTTTTTTGTTTAAGCTTAAGAAGCGTTATCCCCTCATTCTTGGAGTTGGTTGCTTCATTTTTTTAAGTTGAGAATGGTCAATAGGAACTAAATCCACTTTTGTTGTTAAATTGATTAGGTTCATTATAGTAATTAATTCTGAACCATCTTTTCCTTTTTCACCTTTTAGGCCCATAACAATAACCTTATGACCTTGATTAACTTGAATGAAGTCAGGTTTCTTGAACCAACGACCTTTTGTATAACTACATTTGATAACCATTTTACTAGTGTCTGGTTTTACTATTATTGTGGCAGTTATTTTGTGGAAAATCCATAGAATGGTTTTTTCCTCTATTTTAGTGGATAGAATATTTCCTTGGAATTGAGTCATTCTATCACCATACTTCTTTATGTAGTTATCAGTATAGTACTTTTGCATTTTTTCTTTAAAACCCATAAATATAGCTCCTTTGCAATAAACATTATTATGAAATCTATTATATAAACATAAAATAACAATGTAATTATAACATAACACAATTGTTAATAAAATAGTAAAAATATATTTATATCTAGTATTTTCATTTTCACAAAATGATACTTAAATTAATAATTTATTAACAAAATAATTTATTTAATTTAAAAAGATTGATAAAAAGTGGAATTTATATATGTAAATATGATAAAATATTATTATTAGGTTTAGGAGGGGGTTAAATGGGAATTACAATACCACTTAAAGTGATTGAGATTAAGGGTAATGAAGCAGTGGGTGAAATTAACGGAATGAGAAAAAATGTTAGAATAGATTTTATTGATTCATTAGAAGAAGGAGATTATATATTAATTAATTCAGGAGTAGCATTAAACAAAGTATCAAAGAAGGATGCTTTGGAAATAAAAGAGTACATGGACAGTATGTCAAAGCTTTAAAGGAGAATTGAATGAGAGGAATTAATCTTGTTATTAAGGATACGGTCAATAGAATTAATGATTATAAAGATGATATTAATATAATGGTGTTTAGTGAAACACATATTTCAGCAATAGAGAAGTATGTATTAAAGGATATTTTAAATAGTAACTTTAAATTTTCTATAGGAAGTAGCTGTCCAGTAACGCTTATTCCCCCATATTATATTGATTATTTATATAATTTAGCGCTGACAGAAGATGTTATTCTTGCAACTTACGGGGAATTGCTTAGAATTCCAGGAAGCTCAAGTGAGATTACCTTAGAAAAAGCAAAAGTTAAAGGTGCAAGTATACAAGTGATTTTTTCAAGTTTAGATGCTATTAACATAGCAATTCATAATCAAAGTAAGAAAGTCATATTTCTTGCAACAGGCTTTGAAACAAATATTGGAGCAACAATAATTTCTTTAACTGAGGCTATAAATAAAGAATTGAATAATTTTTATATACTTTCACTTCATAGACGTATAAAAGGAATAATAAGTTATTTTGTTAATGAATCAAAAGAAAAAGTAGATGGATTCATTCTCCCAGGAAATATTTCGCTTATTATTGGTGAAGAAGGATATAGTTTTATTAATAAACATAAGATACCATCAGTTATAACTGGATTTTCTTTTCTAGATATAGTAAGCTCAGTGGAAATGATTGTTAATCAGAAGATAAAAAAAGAAGCTAAAGTTGAGGATAACTATAAATTATTTATACCTTATGATGGAAATGGACTTGCTAAATCACAAATAGAAGAATTCTTTTATTCAAAAGCTGGAGATAATAGAGCCATAGGGAAGTTAGAGGAATCTATATATTCACTTAAGAGTAGGTATGATAGATATGATATTGAAAAAATATATCCATTAAGTAAATATATAGGTCAGACAGGTAGTGGTGAAAACAAGATATGTGAAAAAGTAATTAAAGGAGAACTAAACCCTACTAAGTGTATTTATTTTAAAAATGAATGTAAAGTTAGCACACCAATAGGTCCTACTATGGCATCAAGTGAAGGTGCTTGTTATGTATTAAATAAATATTTGTAATATATAATAAAAACACAATGAGAATAAATAGAAATGCAGATAATTATAATGCATTTAGTATTCTTTACATGTGTTTTTATCTTTTTTATATAAAGATTATTTTACTTTTGAAAAACCAATAGTAAAATTAAGTTAGTGAATGAGAGGTGTATATAAATGGAAGATCGAGAAAACTTAACAGAGGAAGAATTCCTAAGAAATTATGATAGTTCAAAATATAAAAAGCCATCTGTAACAGTAGACAATATTATTTTCTGCATTAATAATTTGGGGGACAGAGACACCAAAAGTAATGAAACAAAAAGTGAAGACACCAAAAACTTGGGGGACAGAGGCACAAAAACTGTTGAATATTTTAATTGTGATATGGAAGTTCTTCTTATTAGAAGAGGAAATTATCCTGATAAAGGGAAGTGGGCTTTCCCAGGAGGTTTTATCGAAATGGATGAAAACTTAGAGGAGTCGGCACTTAGAGAATTAAGAGAAGAAACATTCATTGAAGGATTGGATTTTCAGCAATTGCAAGCATTTGGGGATGTAGGCAGAGATAAGAGGGATAGGATAATTACTGTAGCCTACTTGGCGTTAATTAAGGAGAAGAAGGAAGCAAAAGCAGGTGATGATGCTAAAGAAGCAAGCTGGTTTAAGGTTGAATGTAGAAAAACTCCTATAAATAATAATGCAGGAGAATATATTTTGGATATTTGTCTTAGAAATAATGAACTAGAAATTTGCCCTAAAGTCAAAGTAATAAGTAAAAAAGGCTATATATTAGAGAATAAGTCCTATGAAATAATAGATAAATCAGATATTGCTGGGGATCATGCAAAGTTATTAAGTGTTGCCATAGAAAAAGTTAAGGAAATAGAAAGACTAAAAAGTTATGAAGATAGATAGTAATACTAAATTAAAAGAGAGCTGCACTTGAATAATAATTTCAAATGCAGCTCATTTAGCTCTCATAGCATTCATTGTTCTTAAAACATACTATTTAATTTCTCTAAGATTTTTCATAGATAGGTCTAAAGGAGTCACGGAATGTGTTAATGCGCCAGAAGATATATAATCTATTCCAAGATTACTGTAATTCTCTAGATTGTTAAGAGTGATATTACCAGAACATTCAACTAAACATTTTCCATTAATAAGAGACAAAGCTTCTTTAATATTCTCAATACTCATGTTATCTAACATAATAATATCAGCACCTGCATCTAAGGCTTCCTTGACCATTTCTAGGGTTTCAGTCTCAACTTCAATCTTTCTAACAAATGAATTATTATTCTTAGCTAGTTCAACTGCTTTTTTTACACTTCCAGCAAAGGAAATATGATTATCTTTTAAGAGAACTCCATCAGACAAATTTTGTCTATGATTTTCTCCACCTCCAACTTTAACAGAATATTTTTCTAATATTCTTAGGTTAGGCGTGGTTTTTCTAGTATCCAAAATTTTTGTTTTAGAACCCTCAAGAATTTTAACAGCTTTATTTGTTGTAGTTGCTATCCCACTCATCCTACCTAAAAGATTTAGAGCAACTCTTTCCCCCATAAGTATATTATGAGTGTTGCCAACCAATTCTCCAATTTTTTCACCAGTGAATGCTCTGTCCCCATCATTTTTATATAAAGATACAACAACATCTCCTAAAATAGCAAAAACTCTTTTAAATACATCTAGTCCTGCCAATATTCCGTCCTCTTTGGCAAGTAAATCAATTTTACTTATAGAACCAAGTGGAATAACTGAACTTGCTGAAATGTCTTCAGTTGGAATATCTTCTACTAAAGCATCTTTAATTATTTTATCGACTATAAGAAAATTCAACATTTATATTATTTGCACTCCTTTTAAATAAGTTTATTGTATTAACTTTGTTTTCATAAATAAAGTTATTAATATTGCCGTCAATTAATGGATGATTCATATTAATAATTGGAATATCACATATACAAGAATTAATAGATTTAGCTGCTCGTCTTGAAAATACAAGGGCTTCTAAAATAGAATTTGATGCTAATCTATTGGCACCATGAACTCCTGTACAACTTGTTTCTCCCACAGCATACAGGTATTTTAGAGAAGATTCAGAATGCGTATTTACCTCTATGCCTCCCATAAAATAGTGCTGGGCGGGAGAGACTGGTATAGGTTCTTTAGTAATATCAATCCCTTTATTAAGACAATTTTCATATATAGCAGGAAATCTATTTTTAATAAAATCTTCATCTAAAAATGAAATGTCTAGAAAAACATTAGGAACATTAAATTTTTTCATTTCATCAAATATTGCTTTTGAGACAACATCCCTTGGGAGAAGCTCATTTATAAACCTCTGTCCCCTCGCATTTAGCAATTTTCCCCCCTCGCCTCTAACAGCTTCGGAGATTAAAAAACGTCTTGAATCTGAATTGTTATCATATAAAGCTGTAGGATGAATTTGGATGTATTTAAGATCTTTAAGCTTTATTTTATGCTTTAATGCTATGTTTATAGAATCACCAGTCAAGGCTCTTTGGTTAGTAGAATTTGCAAACAGCCCCCCTATACCACCTGTAGCAAGAACAACTACTTTAGAATGAATAGAGATTTGATTATCATTAATTAAAACTTGTCCGCCCACACAACAACGATTTTTTACTATTATATCTAGAAGAGTTGTATCTTCTAATATGGTAATATTCTTATGCTTTTTAACTGAACTTACTAATGTTTCTTGTACTGATTTTCCTGTTGAGTCTTTAACGTGAACAATTCTATTAATGCTGTGAGCACCTTCTCTTGTAAACTTAAAACCTTCAGGTGTTGAATCAAAAGGAACTCCTAAAGCTTCCAATCTCAATATATTTTCCATTGATTCCTTAGCCAGTATTTCTACAGCTGCAACATCATTTTTATATTTGCCAGCTTTTAAGGTATCACTTATAAATAGGGGAATATCTTCATCTGAAAGAGCAGTGGAGATACCTCCTTGTGCTAGATAACTATTGGTATCATTTAGTTTCCCCTTTGTAATAATGGTTACATTGATATCTTTATCTAAATTCAGTGCAAGATAAAGACCAGAAATTCCACTACCAACAATTAAAACATCTGTGTATTTTTCCAACTTAATCCCTTCTTTGTGATAAAATATGCATATTTTCTAAAGATTTATATGCTTTGATTCTTATATCATCGTCTATATTAATTTCATTTATGTTATCTCTTAACGATAAATAAATATCTTCTAAATTAGTTTTTTTCATATTAATACAAGTCATAGTAGTACCAGGCACATAAAATTCCTTATCAGGACTCTTTTTTTTCATTTCATGAAGTACTCCTGATTCAGTAACTACAATAAATTCTTTGCTTGGAGAAGTTATTGAATAATCTATTATTTCCCCAGTGCTTCCAAGAAAATCAGCTAATTCGCGTATTTCCTTTTCGCATTCAGGATGAACTAATATCTCAGCCTCAGGCTTTATTCCCTTTATAGCTTGTACATGTTTAGCCTTTACTTTCTTATGTGTTATGCAATATCCATCCCATAAGTAAAATTTCTTATCAGGAAATTGTTCTGCAATGTATTCGCCTAGATTTTTGTCAGGCAAAAAGATTATCTCCTCATTAGGTATATTTTTTATAATATTAACTGCAGAGGAGGATGTTACGCATACATCACAAAGGCTTTTAACATCTGTATTTGAATTGATATAGCAAACAACAACTGCATTTGGATGTTCTTCCTTAAAATCCTTTAACTTATCTGCACTTGCCATGTCTGCCATCGGACAGCCTGCATCAGGATTTGGGAAAATAATTTTTTTGTTAGGTGAAAGAATTTTCGCACTTTCTGCCATAAATTTTACTCCACAAAAAACAATAGTATCTGCAGGAGAATTCATAGCTACCTTACTTAGATAATAAGAATCACCAACATAGTCAGCTATATCTTGAACATCATCAGACTGATAATAGTGTGCTAAAATAAGTGCATTTTTTTCTCTTTTTAGTTTGTTTATTTCCTCAATTAAATTCATAAATTCACACTCCAAAGTATATTTACAACTGTATATACAGCAGTATATCATTACAGTAAACTTTATTCAACTATGGAGGAAAATTTATAGTTTTGTAGCATAATTTAAGAAAAATTTAAATATTGTTAATTTGACTAACAAAAAAATAAATGTAATAATTATAATAGGTTATTAAATAACTTATAAAATAATATGATTAACTGGAGTTGTTTTACATGGATAAAGTTAGAAGGTTATCAAATATAATTATAGACAAATATAACAGAGTAAAATTAGATTTAAGATTTGATGGGGAATATTTAAATTACTTTGCAGCCTTACTTGAAATGGTTAATAAGAAGGAAGTTAATACAATCAATGTGAAAAATATAAGGAAGTATTTTTCTAAAAATACTCCTTGGCATTCATCATTTAGAGGGACAGGTTTATACATAGTTTCATTGCTGATTTCACTAAAGCATGAGGACTATAAATTTAAAGTAGATGAATTAATAAAAATAGAAGAAGAATTAATTTCGATGGGGTATAAAGAAGGTGGGTACCTAGCTTTAGCATGTTACATTTTATCTGAGTATGGAAAAGAGGATTTTGTTAATAAGTTTCATAATATTTTTATTAAAATTCAAAGGAAAAATTCCAAGATTACTTGGGAAGAAGATTATCCAATAGTGGCTTTGATGGTAGCTAAAGAAATTACATTAGAATATATTGAAAAAAATTATAATGAATGTTTTAATTTATATGAGAACTTAGAAGCTAAAAGTTCAAATATCACTCAAGATATTGTGAATATGTCTTTAATATATAATGAAAAGTTTGATATTAACGAAAGTATTATAGATAATAAATTTGAACATCAATATGCTATTTTATATCCTTTATTTTTTAAGGATTATAATAAATACACAAATAAATTCGAGAGATGCCAAGACTTTCTTGAAGAACACACTGAGTTACAATTGTTCATGGATAAAAGCTTTAGAAAATTTTTGTCTTTTGCTCTAGTAATAATTAATGAAGAAAAACTAATTAAGGATGAAATTTGTGAGCTTATTGCAATTTGTATATTTAACTTTACAAAGACACAGGAAATGTCTATTTTAAGCGAATTAATGTAATTAAGAGTTAATTCAATTAAAATTCACATAATTGTTTGAAAAGAGGAGTTATGGAAAGAAGAATAATTCATGTAGATATGGATGCTTTTTTTGCCTCCGTAGAGGTTATGGATAACAAATCCTTGAAAGGGAAACCCGTTATTGTTGGTGGAACAAGTGAAAGAGGGGTTGTATCAACATGTTCATATGAGGCGAGAGCTTATGGGGTACATTCTGCCATGCCTATTTTTATGGCTAAAGAAAGGTGTCCACATGGAGTTTTTCTGCCAGTAAGATATGGACGATATAAGGAGATTTCTAAAAAGGTATTTGATATATTAGAAGAGGTTTCTAATATAATAGAACCCCTTTCTATAGATGAGGCATACATAGATATAACCTCTTCAAAGTTTGAGCCAATAGAAGCAGCTAAATATATAAAGAATAGAGTTAAGACAGAACTTGGTTTAACAATATCTGTAGGGATTTCCTATAATAAGTTTCTTGCAAAACTAGCATCAGATTGGAATAAACCTGATGGAACCATGGAAATAACAAAAGAGATGATGCCGGAAATTCTATTTCCATTACCTATTTCAAAGGTATATGGATTAGGGGTCAAATCAGTACAAAAATTGAATAATATCGGGGTATTTAAGGTGCATGAATTATATAAATTACCTAAAGAATTATTTTCATATTATTTTGGTAAGTTTGGTAACGAAATTTACGATAGAATAAGAGGCATAGATAATAGACCAGTTAAAATAAGTCATGAAAGAAAATCTATAGGTAAGGAAACAACTTTGAAACATAATACCAATAACATAAATGAGCTAAGACCTTACTTGGATAATTTCTCAAGAGAAATAGCATATTTATTATCTCAAAGAGAATTATCAGGAAGAACCGTAACTATAAAATATAAGACCTGGGATTTTAAATCCCATACAAGAAGCAAGACGCTTAATACTTATATAAATAGTTATGAAGATATATTTAATGAGTCTTTCAGTATTTTATCAGAAGAGAACATAGAAGAAGACCTAAGACTTATAGGGTTATCCATTTCTTCATTAAAAGAGAATACTATGTATCAAATGAGATTGTTTTAAATCTACTTATGGAGGAAAGATGAAAAGACTAGCGAAATGGGGAAGCTTTACTTTCTTAATTTTATTTAATATTTTTTTGAGTTTATTTTACTTATTTTATACAGTTGGTTTTAAGTGGAGAGGTCTAGAATTTGATTTTGTATCATCTGCTATTCTATCAATAATAGGAGGACTGCTAATTTTATTTATTCTTATTTCCTTGGGAATAAAAGCAATAAAATACTATGTTTTAATACCTTTGGAGGTATTACTCATAATAAACTTACTAATGGTATTTCCTATTGGATTAAATAATATAATATTGTATTTTATACAAATTGCATTATTTTTAATTTATATAGTAGAGAAATAAATAAGGTAGACATAATGTGAAATTTGCTTTATAATTTGTTTGAAAAAGTTTTCGAAGGTGAGGTTTTAAATTATGAATGGTAATGAATTAGCTAAAATAATAGACCATACTATACTTAAACCAGAAGCAAGTATTGAAAGTGTTAAAAAGATATGTGAAGAAGCAGTAAAATATAATTTTGCATCTGTATGTATTAACCCTACAAATGTTAAGTTAGCTGCTGAATTGGTAGCAGGAACAGATGTTAAAGTTTGTACAGTGATAGGATTCCCTTTAGGAGCTAATACTCAAAAAGTTAAAGCATTTGAGACAGAAGATGCAATAGCAAATGGTGCACATGAAGTAGACATGGTTATAAACATAGGAAGACTTAAAGATAAGGACTATGACTATGTAAGAGAAGATATAAAAGCTGTTGTTAATGCGGCAAAAGGTAAAGCGCTTACAAAAGTAATAATTGAAACATGTCTTTTAACTGATGAAGAGAAGGTAATGGCTTGTAAGCTTGCAAAAGAGGCAGGTGCTGATTTTGTAAAAACCTCAACAGGATTTTCAACTGGTGGAGCTACACCAGAAGATATAAAATTAATGAGAGAAATAGTAGGTCCTGATATGGGAGTTAAAGCATCTGGTGGAGTTAGAAGTTTGGCTGATGCTGAAGCAGTAGTTGCCAATGGAGCAACAAGAATAGGGGCTTCATCTTCAATAGAAATAGTTGAAGGAAAAACAGCAAAAGGAAACTATTAAAAAGTTAATAAAATATTATTTAAAAGATCGTCAGTTCATAAATGTGTCCTGACGATTTTTTTACTCTTTAGGAATTTATAATATTTTATGGTTGTGTATAAAATTATAAGTTTGAATTATCATTTAAGGATTCAATGGATATCACTAAAGAGTAAAAAAAAGAATTAGTCGCCTGCCAAATTTTCCTCACATGCGTTTGGAAAGGCAGATGCGAGAAAAAAATCGACGGCTCATAATCGCCTTGGCGATTTTTTTACTATTTAAATAAAAACTATGCCTAAAATAGACTATTTGGAATATTTATATATAAACAATTATTTTAAGGAGGAAACTACTCTCGCGAGTGGTTAAAGCCTATGAAGAGAATATTGCCAATAGATGAAGTTATATATAATATTGATTTAAATAATGCATTCCCCTTAAGGGAAAAAATTAACCTTCCAGAGTATTATGATGTATATAAGAAGATTAAATTTGCTTTTAATATTAATAAGGAAGGATACAATGTGTATGTTGTAGACTCCTTTTCAAAGGATAAGATAGAAAATATCATGAATTATGTAAAAGAATCTCTTAGTAGTAAGGAGAGTCCAAAAGATATTTGTTATGTAATATATGAAGATTCAAGATATCCAACACCCCTTTTAGTAAAAAACTCCTTGGGGAAAAAATTGAAAAAGGTGATAGAATCCATCAAAGAAGATTATTTTGATGCTATAGTTGATTTTTATAATTCTTCTGACAACAAGGAAAAAGAAGATATCCTTGATGACATTTATAAAAAGAGAAGTCAACATATAGGAGTGTTAATAGATTTAGCAAAAAATCAGGGATTTGATCTTAAGTCAACCAGTCAAGGTTTTGCATTTATTCCACTTAAAGAAGGCATAGCTATGACAGAAAAGGAATATGACACACTTAAGCATAAGGATAGAGAAGATATACTAAATAAAGCAAGCAAGCTAAAAACTGATGCAGCTGAAATATTAGAAGAGTTAAAGGAGTTAGAGATAACTTCAATTAAGAAGATAAAAGACATATTAAAAGAGTATCTTAAGAAAATTCAGTTAGCAAATGAAAGTAAATATGCAAAAGATCTTGCTGATGATGAAAGCTCTTTAGAATATTTTAAATTTGTTAATTATGATATTCAAGAGGCATTAATAGAAAATTATACTATGAGTTTTGATGATGATGAAGATAAAATCATAGAAATAATAAATAAATATGTAGTAAATGTAATAGTAGACAACAGCGATAATAAAATCCCTAGAGTAATATTTGAAGAAGATCCAACTATAAACAATCTTTTAGGAAATATAGAATATGAAAATCATAATGGAGTGTATACAACAGATATCTCATTAATTACAGCAGGGTCTATTTTAAAAGCGAATGAGGGATGTTTAATTTTACGTATGAGTTCCTTAGTTAATAATGCAGGGAGTTACTACTATTTAAAAAAGACTCTTTTAAATCAAAAGGTTTCCTATGATTTTAATAGGGGGTATTTTGAACTTCTATCATTAAATGGACTTAAACCATTACCAATTGATGTGAATTTAAAGGTTATATTAATTGGAGATTTTGAAAGTTATGATTTGTTATATAACTATGATGAAGATTTTGAAAATTTATTTTCATTAAGATCACAATTCAATCCAGTTGTAGATATAAATAATCAAGTTATTTCTGAGATTATGAACAGTATCTTAGAGGTGGTTGATAATAATAATCTTCATAAAGTTACAGAATCTGCCATAAAAGAAATATTTAAATATTTATCACGTAAGGCTTCTAATCGTAAAAAGATTTATATAAATAAAAAAGAAATTGAAAAAATATTATTTTTAGCAGATAACTATTCCAAGATATATGGAAATGAAATCACGGAAAAAGCCATAATTGAAGGATTATATGATCAGGAATTAGTGGAAAAAGAAATATTAAAATCTTATGGTGATAAAAAAATTCTTTTGGATGTTATGGGTGAAAGAATCGGAGCAGTAAATGCATTATCAGTCATAGATTTAGGATATTTAAGTTTTGGAAAACCTATTAGGGTAACTTCTATTTGTACAAAAGGGCAAGGAAGAATAATTGATGCTCAAAAAGAAAGTAATTTAAGTGGTAATATTCATAGTAAATCTGTAGCTATAATACATGGGGTATTAAGTAATTTTTTCTCAGCCTATGAGACGATGCCAGTAGATTTCCACTTGAGTTTTGAGCAAACTTATGGAATGTTAGATGGAGATTCAGCATCGGTGGCTCAATTAGTATCAATTCTTTCCTCACTAAGTAAAATACCAGTAAGACAAAATATAGCAGTTACAGGATCCATAAATCAATTTGGAGAGGTACAGCCTATTGGAGGAGTTAATGAGAAAATTGAAGGGTTCTTTAATGTATGTTCTCTAATGAATAATGTGGAGAATAAGGGGGTACTTATACCTTCATTAAATGCCGATGAGATTGTTCTAAACCCAAAGGTTGAAAGAGCGGTAAAAGAAGGAATATTTACTATATATACTATGGATACTTTATCAGATGCATTAGAAATTCTTATGCTAAAAGAAGGAGAGACTATTGAAAATCTTCTTGGTACATTGAAAAGTGAAGTAGATAAATATAAAAGTATGAAAAAGTTATAAAACTAAAACAAACCTCAAGAAATAACTAACGTAGTTCTTGGGGTTTTATTATGATTAAAATTGAAGCAGTGATTAGTTCAACTTAAAACCCTATAAAAGTAATATAAATTCAATAATAAATAAAAATCCTTTGACTACATAAGTAATAATATGGTAATATAAGGAAAAAGAAGGAAACAACGGATAAAGAAAAGGAGGTGTGGAACTCTAAAGTAATTTACTTTGGAGTAAAAGTTATGTATCTAAAATTCAATAAAAGTAATGATAAATTAATAGTAACTTTAAGAGGAGAATTAGATCATCATAGTGCTGAAGAAGTACGTGTTAAAATAGATGATAGGATTGATAGAGATGGAGTTAAAAATTTGATATTAGATTTTTCTGCAGTGACATTTATGGATAGCTCTGGCATTGGCGTAGTAATAGGAAGATATAAAAAATTATCAAGTAAAAGTGGAAAAGTTGTTATTGCAGAAGCCACAAAAAATGTTAAGAGAGTATTTGAGCTTTCGGGATTATTTAAGATTATTAAGGCTTATGATAGCATAGAGGAAGCTATAAACTGCAATAATTAGGGGGAGTGAAGATGATTGATAATAGTATGAAAATTGAGTTTTTAAGTAAGTCAGAAAATGAGGCATTTGCGAGAGTTGCTGTAGCTGCTTTCGTATCACAATTAGATCCAACTCTTGAGGAGTTAACAGATGTTAAAACTGCAGTTTCTGAAGCCGTTACAAATTCTATAATACATGGATATGAGAATAATCCTAATGAAACTATAAAGATAGAAGTTTATATAGAAGGTAATGAAGTTAAGGTAATAATTGAAGATCATGGAGTTGGTATCGAAAATATTGAAAAAGCAAAAGAACCACTTTATACTTCAAGACCTGACCTAGAGCGAAGTGGAATGGGATTTACTGTAATGGAAAGTTTTATGGATTCCTTAGAAGTTGAAAGTGAGTTAGGCAAGGGGACAAAGATTATATTAGAAAAAAAGTTCAACTCAGTATAGGCTAGGTGATGAAGTTATATGAGTAAAAGTGATATGAAAATAGATGAATATAACTACAACGATAATTCAGAGTTAATTAGATTATCAAAAGCTGGAAGTAAAGAAGCTATGGATAAACTAATCCAAATGAATATGCCGCTTGTTGCTTCCTTAAGTAAAAAGTTCCTAAACAGAGGTTATGATTATGAGGATATACTTCAAATAGGGTCAATTGGACTAGTGAAGGCTATTAAAAATTTTGATGATTCTTATAATGTAAAATTCTCAACCTATGCAGTTCCAATGATAATAGGAGAAATTAAGCGCTTTTTAAGAGATGATGGAATAATAAAAGTAAGTAGGAATACCAAAACACTAGCTAAAAAATTACATTTCTTTAAGGAAGAATTAACTAAAAAATTAAATAGAGAACCAACACTAGAAGAGCTTTCAGAGTACTCTTCAATAGAAAAGGAAGAAATCGTTTTTGCACTAGAGTCAACTTCCTCCTTGCAGTATCTTTATGATACTATACATCAAGAGGATGGTTCTCCGGTACTTCTAATTGATAAATTGAGTGAAACTGGAATTGAAGATACAAGTATGGTTGATAAAATAGCTTTAAAAGAGGCTTTGAGAGGTATAGATTTAAAATCAAGACAAATAATCCTATTGAGATATTTTAAAGATAAAACACAAGTTGAAGTGGCAAGATTACTGGGCATTTCTCAAGTACAAGTTTCAAGAATTGAAAAGAAAGTTTTATCAGAAATGAGAAAAAAATTAGGAGATTAATATAGGGTTTTTCATAGAAAACTTAATTTATTCTTATATGAATAAGTTATCAGTTGAACTTAAAACCCTATAAATAGTTCTATGGTTATATATATAATGCATTATATATTAATAATCATAGAACTATTTTTTTGGGAAATAATAAATATATCTCGTAAATAGAAATGGGGAATGTAGTTTGAATAAAAAAGAAGGAAAAATAAAAAAAGAATTCTATAAGCTTTCAAAGGAGTTAGAACCAAAGCCGAAGCTCTTAAGAAATTGCATAAATGCTTTTTGGGTAGGAGGTCTTATCTGTGTAATTGGACAGGGATTAACAGATATACTTTTAAACTTTAATATATCAAGAGAAGATGTAGTAATTTGGATTCCGATAATAATGATATTTATTGGAGCACTATTAACTGGAATTGGGATATATGATAAGATTGCTTCTTTTGCTGGTGCAGGTACTGTTGTTCCAATAACAGGATTTTCAAACGCTGTGGTATCTCCTGCAATTGAGTTCAAAAAAGAGGGCTTTATATTAGGAGTAGCAGCCAAAATGTTCACAATTGCGGGACCAGTTCTAGTATACGGAATAGGGACATCTGTAGTAATTGGAATTATACATTACTTTATTAATTTTCTATAAGAAAGAGGGATAATTATGAAGAACAAACGCAGAGGGTTACAAACTGTAGAGCTTCAAAATCCTCCTAAAATAATTGCTTCATCAACTACTGTAGGCCCAAAAGAAGGAATGGGTCCATTGAGTGAATATTTTGATACAATTTTAGAAGATGATAAGAACGGTAAAGAAACATTTGAACAAGCAGAAAGTTCTATTATGTATAGTACTATAAAAGATAGCATAAGAAAGGCAAATCTTAGTGAAA
Organism: Clostridium sp. YIM B02551; assembly: GCF_022324735.1. NCBI lineage: Bacteria > Bacillati > Bacillota > Clostridia > Eubacteriales > Clostridiaceae > Clostridium > Clostridium sp. YIM B02551. The sequence continues at coordinate 155,171 of NZ_JAKGTF010000006.1, forward strand.
CAGATATCAATTACTTATTTGCAGGAGACCTTTTAAATCAATTGACCTCATCTAATTTTGTTGCAAGAGAATTAGACATTCCTTTCTTTGGACTCTATGGAGCATGTTCTACTATGGCAGAATCATTAGGATTAGCTTCATTAATAATGGATGGAGGATTTGCAAAATACGTAGTAGCAAGTACATCATCACATTTCTCAGCTGCAGAGAGGCAATTTAGATTTCCTTTAGAATATGGGAGTCAAAGACCAGAAACAGCACAATGGACCGTAACGGGTGCTGGGGCAATGGTTTTGGCGAATGAAGGTAATTTTCCTAGAATTACTCATGTAACCACAGGGGTTGTAAAAGACTATGGAATTAAAGATGCAGGAAATATGGGAGCAGCTATGGCGCCAGCAGCAGTGGATACAATCTGTAGAAATTTCAAGGATTTAGGAAGAGGCCCTGAAGATTATGATATAATAGCTACTGGTGATTTGGGGAAATTCGGGAAACAATTGACTCAAAGATTAATGATGGAATATGGTTATGATATGAGTAAATGTTATATAGATTGTGGAGAAATAATTTATGATAACGAGAAACAAAAAACTAATTCTGGTGGCAGTGGCTGTGGATGCTCAGCTGTAATAGCATGTGGTTATTTATATAAGAAATTAATGGCAGGAGAAATTAAGAGAGTATTTTTAGTATCAACAGGTGCACTAATGAGCAATACATCATCACTTCAAGGAGAAAGTATTCCAGGTATAGCACATGGAGTAGTAATAGAGTATGATAAAGAGGGAGTGATGTAAGGTGAATGATTATTTAAGTTCATTCATAGTAGGAGGAACTATTTGTGTAATAGCTCAAATATTAATGGATAAAACCAAGCTTACTCCTGGAAGAATACTAGTAGTATTTGTAACACTTGGTGCGATACTTGGTGCTTTTAATATATATGATAAGTTGCTTGAAATAGGCAAAGCGGGAGCAAGTGTTCCTTTGCCTGGCTTTGGAAACGCATTAGCAAAGGCAGCAATTAAGGAAGTTGATGAAAAAGGTTTAATTGGAGCATTTACAGGAGGAATAAAAGGAACGGCTGGGGGAATAACGGCAGCAGTATTTTTTGGTTATGTTATGGCATTGATTTTTAATCCTAAAACAAAATCCTAAGGACTAAGGGCTTAGGATTTTTGAATATTGGACGATAAATTATATTATACATTTTGCAGGGAGTGATTTTTTTGATTAATTGGTATTTGAACTCCTGGAATAAGGTAGTAGAATTTCTAGAAAGTGATATTGATTATGGGTTAAGTGAAGCAGAGATTTTAAAAAGAAGAGAGAAATGGGGAAATAATAAAATAAATATTATTTTTGAAGAAAAAGCATGGAAATCTATTTTGAAATCTATCAAGAATGTTTGGTTCATTATACCCATTTTAATTTGTATTTATGGAGTTTATTTAGGAAAATATATTAGTTCGATTTTTACATTAGCGATTCCTATTGGAATTTTAATTTTTAAATTAAGACAACTTGTCAACAGAAAGAAAGAAATGACAACGTTAAGTGCTATTAGCTATGGTAAAATTACAGCTGTTAGGGACGGTAGAGAAAGGCTAATTAATTCGGAAGAATTGGTAGTAGGAGATATTGTAATAATAGATGACAGATCCATTATTCCAGCAGATATTAGGATAATAAGTTCTGATAACTTAAAAGTAAACGAGAAAAGCTTAACAGGAGAAGAGTTTTTATCAGAGAAATATGAAAGTAAGTTAACTCAAGAAATAACAAGTTTAGGTGAAATTAAAAATATACTTTTTAAAGGTACCAAGGTTGTTTCTGGACAAGTTACAGGAATAGTTATCGCAACCGGTAACTATACACAGCTTGGTAAGATAATGAATATGCTAAATAGCACTAATATTAGAAAAGAAACTATAAATGATAAGGCAGAAAATCAATTAAATAAAACACTTACCTTATCACTATTATTTGGGATAATAGTAATTGTTTTAGGAACAATGCTTAAAGGAACAGATGAAAACTTTATATTTAGTATACTTATATCATCTACCTCTTTTGGAAGTATTATTGTAATGATGTTATTTTTAAGGTTAGTTAATAAAACTGCTGATAAAGAGAATATCAATATATTAAACCCTTCATGGATTGATTTGATAGATGATATTGAAGTATTATTTATTGATAAAGTAGGATCAATTTCTAAAACTCATATGAATGTATCAAAGATTTTTACAGATGGAAAGTATACTAACTTAGAAGAGGATGACAAGTCGAATTTCAACTTTATTAGACTTATGGAAATAGGCTTATTAGTTAACAATGCTACCTACAACTCTTCTGATGATAGTGGAACAGGAGATTTAAAAGATATAGCAATACTTAAATATGCAGGGATAAAGCATATCTATAAAGCTCAAGTAGATAGTAAAAATAGAAGAGTATTTGATATTCCAATGGATTTTAGTAAGCGTATATATACAACAATAAATAAGGTTGGAAAAGGATATAGAGCTAATATAAAAGGTAACCTAGATGAGCTTCTTGATTGTTGCACTCATATAATGAAGGATGGAGTAGAAGTAGAATTTACAGATGAAGAAAGAGAAGTAATAAGGGAAAAAGATTATGAAATATCTAAAGAAGGATTAATAACTCAGGGAGTAGCCTATAGAAATTTCAGTTACGAACCTTCTACATCAGAAAATATAGAAAGTAATTTAGTATTTGTTGGAATAATAGCATTAGAGAATCCAACAAATCCAAGTATTAATGATTTGTTAAGAAGATTAATAAGAGAAAAGATTCACCCTATATTGATAACTGAGGATAACAAAATAACTGCAGCTACTGTTGGTAAAGAAGTAGGGTTAATTGGAGATGATACAGAGGTAATATCGGGTATAGAATTAATTAATTCAACTAAAGAAGAGAAAATAGAGATTCTTTCAAAAACTAAAGTTTTCTCGAAAATTGTTCCAGAGTTAAAAAATGCTATATTTACGATGTTTAAAGAAGATAATTATAAGGTTTGCTGTACAGGAGAAGAAGTTATAGATTTGCCTTTACTTGCACTTTCTACATTAGCGATTGCTAAAGGTAAGGCATCAGCATTAGTAAAGAAGGTAGCAGACCTATATATAAAAGAAGATTGTTTAGAAAAGTTATTATTTTTGAAGTCATTAAAGAGAGAAATTAATAGAAAGATAAAATCAGGAAAGGCATTTTATTGGATATTGATTATTGCAGAGTGCTTAATTAGTTTAATTTCTTTTGAGTTTTATGGACAAGTAATTTCAAACGAATTAATTATTTTAGCTATGAACATTTTGATTTTGCCGTTGATACTTATCAGAAATATATTTAATAAAAATATGTTTGAATTAACTCCTAAAAATATATTTTTAAGAGGAATGTTAATAGTAGTTGGTAGTACTGTTGTAAAGATTTTGACAATAGATATAGTAGACTATGGATTTACAGCAGTAGGTGCATTTTTAATGTTAACTTTTATAGCAACATTTGATATTAGATTTAAAAAAGCGGAAATAGAATGAATTAATAGCACTTCCCAAGGTAAGAATTGAAAGGGAGGTGCTATTTTTTGTGCAAAATGAAAATATCATTTTAAAGAATCCGTTAGTAACAGTTTTTATATGTTTGATTTTAGGTTCTATTGTATATAATTCAAGCTTTAATTTATCATATATAATATTATCAATAATTACATTTATTATTATATTTTGGTTCGGGGGCAAGAAAAGTACCATTTTATTTTTTTTATTCTTTGCATTAAGCATAAGCAGTAATCATTTTTATTATTCAATCCCAAAAGTTAATGATGGAAGATATATAGTGAGAATAACAAATCAGAGTTATGGAAAATTTACTGGAATTTATAAAGGAAGAAAAGTTATAATTCAGGGCAGTAAATTAAGTTTTAACATTGGGAGTAAATATCTAATAAGTGGAGATTTTACCCCAAGCAAGGAAATGGATAAAGGCATTGTAGGTATTATTTATGGGGGAGATTATAAACAAGAAAAGCGGGATTTAATTTCGTATATATATGATTATAAAGAGGGGATTTATAAGAAAATAGAAAGTAAACTTGGAAAAGAATCCGCAGCTATGATATCAGCAGTTTCTTTCGGGTATGTAGATGGATTAACACTAGAACAAAAGAATGATATGAAGTATTGGGGATTGATACATATAATATCTGTATCTGGATTTCATATGGCTCTTATATATAAGCTGTTAGAAAAGCTTTTTGGCTATAAGGTTGCCCTAATAACCTGTGCATTTTATACTTTATTCACTGGAGCATCCTCAGCTACCTTAAGATCATTTCTTATGATTCTAATATTAAAAATTGGAGAAAAAATATATAAGGAGTACAATCCAATTTCATCCTTATCCTTATCAGGAATATTAATATGTTTAATAACTCCATATAGCCCCTTGGACTTAGGATTTCAATTATCTTACTTAGCAACACTCGGAATAATACTCTTTAATACTCCTTTAAATAAAAAGTTTTATAAGTACCCTAAATATTTAAGAGAAGCAATGGCCATAAGTATTTCCCCTCAAGTTTTGACTTATCCTATAGTTGGGATTTCAATAGGATATTTCTCGGTTAATTCACTATTAACCAATCTAGTTTTAATGCCCTTTTTTAGTGTTGTAGTTATTTTGGGTAACTTGCTTCTTTTAACATATTGGTGGAACTTTTGCTTTGATATCTTGGTTGGGGTTACTGGAATTATAAATGGTTTGATAAATTTAATGCTAAATTTTATGGAGATAATATCATTACCTTTGATGAATATTGAAAGAGAATTGGTATACTACTATATTATTTGTCTTGGCTGTTATTACTTTATCAAAAAAGGATTTAATGAATTTAAATATATACCTATAGTTCTATTAATTCCATTAAGTATTTATATCTATTCTCCAATTACAAAAATAAATATAAGTAATGGAAAGGATATTAGAGTTAGTTATAAGGGAGACATATGGAAATATAGAGTAACCAATAGTAAAGTGAGTAATATTAGTAATACTCAGTATAACAACAAAAGTATTATACCGTTAAATTCTGTAGGTGATAGCTTTTATATAAATAATAATATATTCAATATAAGAACTAATAATAAGAAGTTGTATCGCTTTTCTTTAATTAAAAATAAAGAAAAATATGATATAATAACTCTTAGAGATGATGAAACTATTTTTATTTTGGGAGACAAAGTAATTAGGTTTTAAGTTAGTGAGGAGTTAAAAGTGATAAAACTAAATGAGCTTGAGAGAGAAATTAAAAGTAACAATATTAAAAATTCATATATTTTAGCTGGTACAGATGAAGCGTTAATGAAGGAGACCATTGATAATATCTCACAGAAGGTTCTCTCAGATGATCTTAAGGACTTTAATTATATAAAGCTTGATGGAGTTAATATAACGTCAGAAACAATAATAAATGCTTGTGAAACTCTTCCTTTTATGAGTGATAAGAAAGTGGTTATTATATATAGAGCAAATTTTTTAAAGGGTTCAAAGGATTTTCCAGAAAGTGAACTTAAAAAAGTAATAGAGTATTTCAAAAATACACCTTCATATTTAGTTCTCTTAACCTATGTGCTTTTAGATGACAAAAGAGATAAGCCTAATAATAAGAAATATAAGACACTAATAGCATTAGATAAGAGTACTACATTAGTGCATATAGATAAGCAAAAAGAAGATAGACTATCTAAAGAAGCTTTAGATATATTTGCTTCATATAATAAAGAAATCGGAAAAGTAGAACTAAAATATTTTATAACTAAAGTTGAGAAGAACTTAGATATAATTAAAAGCGAAATAGAGAAGTTAGTAAACTATACATTGGATCGAGCAATAACTAAAAATGATATAGATCAATTATTACCTTCAGAAGGCGATGATGATGTGTTTGACTTAATAGACTTTATATCAGAAAAAAAACCTGAAAAAGCTATTATGCTCATGAATGAACTAATATTTAAAGGTGAAAATTTAAATAGATTATTATCATTAATAGAAGGTCAATTTAGAAAACTTTATGAAATAAGACTAAAGACTCAGAAGGGGTTATCTTCACAGGTGCTAGCAACAGAAATGAGGATGCATCCTTTTGTAATGGAGAAATTAGTAAAACAAAGTAATAGATTTACTGTTGGTCAATTAGAAGAGTGTATGAAGCTTTGTATTATGACAGAAAAACGAATAAAGAGTGTTTCAACAAATATACTAACAGAAATGGAATTCTTATTGATTTCTACTGTAAGAACCACTAAAAAATAATTAACCGGTCCTTAATGGACCGGTTTATAAAATTAAGCTAAAGTCTTTAACTTTGCAGCTAATCTTGATTTTTTTCTTGCAGCCATGTTCTTATGAACAATTCCTTTTGAAGTAGCCATATCTAAAGATCTAACAGCTCCAGCAAAAGCAACCTTAGCGTCTTCAGCATTCTTTGCATCTACAGCAACTTCAAACTTCTTTATAGCAGTTTTAAGTGCTGATTTTAACATCTTATTTCTAAGAGTTTTAGTTTCTATAACCTTAATTCTCTTTTTAGCTGATTTAATATTTGCCATTCCTTTTCACCCCCTTCAATTTTTTAGGGCCTCCGCAGTTTTGGGGAAATCTGCTTTCGAGTTCACATTCAACAAACCATATTATAACATTGAATATTTTTTAATTCAAGTGAAATTTTTTTATTAAATAAAATAATATGTCAACTCTGTGGGAAAACTAGAGACATATCAGAAAAGGAGGCATATTTTATGTATAACGTAAGAACTGATTTAGCAATAGAGGCTAGAGAATTATATAAAAAGCAGCATAAAGGTGAAATTGATGGAGTAATTGTAAAAGAAGAAAATAAGGATGATATAAAAGTTACAAGTGTAGAAGTGGTCAATGAAGATGGTGCTATTAAAATGGGAAAACCAAAGGGAAACTACATAACTATTGAAGTTCCAGAATATACTCACTATGATGGAGAAATAATGGAGAGAGTATCAAATACTTTAGCTGATAGCTTAAAAGATATAATTAAGATAAAAGAAAATGATACCGCACTAGTTGTAGGTCTTGGAAATTGGAATGTTACACCTGATTCCTTAGGGCCAAAAGTTACAGAAAAAATAATGATAACAAGACATCTTAAGTCAGTAATGCCAGATTCAATTGATGATTCTGTTACTTCTGTTTGTGCTTTGGCACCAGGAGTTCTTGGTACAACAGGGATAGAAACAGGGGAGATAATAAAATCAATTGTGGACAGAATTAAACCTTCTATCTTAATATGCATAGATGCTTTGGCTTCAAGAAGGTTAGAACGTGTTAATAGAACTATACAAATTGGAGACACTGGAATATCACCTGGCGCTGGAGTAGGAAATCATAGGATGCAGATAAATAAAGAAATTTTAGGGATACCAGTTATAGCTATAGGTGTACCAACTGTAGTAGATGCAGCTACTATTGCAAATGACACCATCGATCTAGTGTTGGATGAAATGATACACTCAGCTGAAGAGGGTGGAGAATTTTATAAGATGCTTAAAAGCATTGATAAAAGAGAAAAAAGTAAAATGATCAAGGAAGTATTAAATCCTTATATAGGAGATTTAATGGTTACACCAAAAGAGGTAGATGTGGTAATAGACTCTGTATCTAAAATAATTGCAGATGGTATTAATATGGCATTACAACCTCAATTAGATATGGATGATATAAATAAATTTATGAATTAAAAATATAATAAGAAAATTTAATAATAATTATGTAAATTCCCCCATATAAATTATAAAGAGAGAGGGGGAATTTATTTTGCTACAAGATAGATTAGCCAGAAGCAGAGGTGTTAAGTTTAATGTAAAAAAAATTATTATTACATTATTAATTGCTATATTTGCTTTAAGGAGTACTTACATTATATTATCAAAGCAATTTCATAATTCTAATTTGTATATTGATATGTTAAATAGGGGAATGCCGTATTTAAATTCATTGGATTTACCAAGTAAGGATAATGAGAACTTAACCTTACAAAATTATTTAGCAAGTATCTTAGGGATAGAAGATATTAATTTCTTTACAGTAGTAAAAAATGAAATTCCTTACTTTAAGGAATTGCCTAATAATATGGAATATGATGAAAATACTATAGCTACACTAGACCCTTTTGAACTTAATGATAAGAGTATAATTAAGTATACACCTGAAGAAATGCCTAAAGAAGGCACTAATATAGTATCAAAGGCCTATGATCCAAAGCTTAAAAAGACGCTTAATATAGATAAGCCAGAAGTACTTATCTATCACTCACATACTATGGAGTCATATTCACCAGCAACAGCAGAAAGCAGTGATCCTAATATGAGTGTTGTAGGAGTTGGAAATGCATTAACAAAAGAGCTTGAGGAAAACTATGGCATTGCAACAATACACGATACTACCATTCATTCATTATCCTATGATGATAGTTATAAAAGATCAGGGGAGACTTTGAGCAAATATTTAAAAAAATATAATAGCTTTAAAATCATTATTGATTTGCATAGAGATGCTATGGAAAATAAAACACCAGTAACCGCAACTATAAATGGTGAAAGTGTTGCTAGAATAATGTTTGTATTAGCTCAAAACAATCAATATTATCCAAAAAATAAAGCATTAACTGATAAGTTAAATACACTATCAAGAAATATCTTTCCAGGGTTAAGTAGAGGAATTGATGAATATAGAAGAGGAAAAGATTCTTTTAACCAAAATCAGAGTCCAAATGCAATTCTTATAGAAGTAGGGGCAAATTGTAATTCAAATGTAGAGGCACAAAATACAGCAAAGTATATAGCTAGATTATTAGCAGAAGATATAAATGGGAAATAAAGGTATAAAAATATAAAAAATGAGCATCCTTATAGATATATACAATGCATTATATGTATAAAATCTAGGGGGTGCTTTTTTGAAAAAGTTACGTATAATATTACCATTAATAATTATATTAATTACTATATTTTTGGGGATTATTAAAATAAACATTATAAATACTAAAGCATTTAGTGAAAAAAATAATAATCTTCAAGGAGTAAATTTCGATAACATTAAAGATGACTTTGGAAAAGAATTTTCTAATTTTATTCTTGATAAAGCTATACTTAAGATACATCAGGTTGATGGTGGAAAATATATTTTAGAGATAAATGGCCAAGAGTATAAACTAAAGGGGAACTTTAACTTTGTAAACTCAATTAAAAGCAATATTGATGGAGCTTATGAGGATATAAAAAATATATTTAAATAATTGTTATGTTATCTTCAAAGTTGAGCAATATAAAAAAGCAGATGAAATTACCTAAATATCTATATAAGGTTTTTGATAGGAAACTTAACTTATACATGTTTGAAAATGTCGGCTTTTGAGCATTTTCAGACAAGTATAAGTTAATAGTTGAACTTAAAACCCTATAATTAGTTGACATGATGAAGGATACTTGTGTTATAATTTATCTGATTATTTTACACGGGGGTGAGTGCTGTTCTTATAACCTTAAAGATAACAAGCATTAACTATTGATTATCAATAATTTATAAGAATGGATTTAATATGCAGAGTGAAAGAAGAAAACATATAAGAAATTTTTCAATAGTAGCACATATAGATCATGGTAAGTCAACTCTTGCAGATAGGTTGTTGGAAGAGACTGGAACCCTTACTCAAAGAGAAATGGAAGAGCAAGTTTTAGATAACATGGAACTTGAGAGAGAAAGAGGGATTACAATTAAATCTCAAGCTGCAAGATTAATTTATAGAAGGGATAATGGAGAAGAATATATATTAAATCTTATAGATACACCAGGTCATGTAGATTTTAACTACGAGGTTTCAAGAAGTTTGGCTGCATGTGAGGGAGCAATTCTAGTTGTTGATGCAACACAGGGAATTCAGGCACAAACATTAGCCAATTGTTATCTTGCCTTAGATAACGATTTAGAAATAGTACCAGTTATAAACAAAATAGATCTTCCGAGTGCTAGACCGGATGAGATAAAAGGAGAAATCGAAGATATAATTGGAATTGAAGCACATGATGCACCTTTAATTTCAGCTAAAACAGGATTAAATATTAAAGATGTTCTAGAAGCTGTTATTGAAAAGGTTCCATATCCACAAGGAGATGAAGAAGCTCCATTAAAGGCATTAATTTTTGACTCATATTATGATAGTTATAAGGGTGTAGTTTGCTATGTAAGAGTTAGAGATGGAGTAGTTAAGCCTGGAACTCAAATTAAACTAATGGCTACAAATAAAGTATACGAAGTAACAGAAGTAGGAGTTTTCACACCTAACTTTTTACCAATAAATCAATTGAGTGCAGGAGATGTTGGATACATTACTGCATCAATAAAGAATGTAAGAGATGCTAGAGTTGGTGATACTATTACCGAAAAGGGTAGAGAAACCACTGAAGCTTTAAAAGGATATAAGCCTGCAGTACCTATGGTGTTCTCAGGAATATATCCAGTTGATGGAGCTAAATATGAAGAACTTAAGGAAGCTTTAGAAAAACTTCAAATTAATGATGCTGCTCTGAACTTTGAACCGGAAACATCAATTGCCTTAGGATTTGGATTTAGATGTGGATTTCTTGGATTGTTACATATGGAGATAATACAAGAAAGAATTGAGAGAGAGTTTAATTTAGATATCATAACCACAGCCCCATCAGTTATATACAAGGTTTATAAAACAGATGGAACTCTTATAGAATTAACAAACCCAACTAATTTACCTCCAATGACTGAGATAGATTATATGGAAGAACCTATGGTAAAGGCTTCAATAATTTCGCCAACAGATTATACAGGTGCAGTTATGGAATTATGTCAGGAAAAAAGAGGTAACTTTATTGATATGGAATACCTAGAAGCAACAAGAGTTGTTATCCATTATGATATTCCTCTAAATGAGATTGTTTATGATTTCTTTGATACCCTTAAGTCAAGAACAAAGGGATATGCGTCCTTAGATTATGAATTAAAAGGATACGTAAGAACTGAATTAGTAAAATTAGATATTCTATTAAATGGTGATTCAGTAGATGCACTTTCAATGATTGTTCCTAAGGAAAGAGCATATAGCAGAGGAAGAGCAATTGCAGAAAAATTAAAAGAAATTATACCAAGACAGCTTTTTGAAATACCTATTCAAGCTACTGTTGGAGCTAAAGTAATAGCTAGAGAAACAGTAAAAGCAATGAGAAAAGATGTATTAGCTAAATGTTATGGCGGAGATATTTCAAGAAAGAAGAAACTTCTAGAGAAACAAAAAGAAGGAAAGAAGAGAATGAGACAGGTAGGTTCGGTAGAAGTACCTCAAGAAGCATTCATGGCTGTTTTAAAAGTAGATTAAATATAAAACTCAGATGGATAAGGATTTTGCAAGTATATTTAAAATCCTATGCTCCTTCTGAGTTTTAATTATAATTAGGAGGCAATTATAATGAAAAACATTTCTTTATATATACATATTCCTTTCTGTAAACAAAAGTGCATGTATTGTGATTTTCCATCTTATAGTGGAAAAGATGCATTGATGGAGGAATATATAAATGCATTGTGCAAAGAAATAGCCAGAGAAGCATCAAAGTATAGTTATAATACAGTGTTTATTGGAGGTGGAACTCCAAGTTATTTAGATGAAGATAATTTAGAGAAGCTTCTTAAAGAAATAAACAAATTGTCCTTAAATAGGAATTTAGAGTTTACAATGGAATGTAATCCAGGAAGCCTAACAAAAGAAAAATTAGATATCATGAAAAGTTATGGAGTTAATAGACTAAGTTTAGGGTTACAAAGTACTAAAAATAGTATTCTTAAAGAAATAGGAAGGATTCATAGCTTTGAGGAGTTCAAAAGTAATTATTCTTTAGCAAGAGAAATGGGATTTAATAATATAAATGTTGATACAATGTTTGGTCTGCCAAATCAATCAGTAGAAGATTTTAAAAACACTTTGGGTGAAATAACAGAGCTAAATCCAGAGCATATTTCAGCCTATTCACTCATAATCGAGGAGGAAACAGCTTTTTACAAGTTATGGGAAGAGGACAAACTAAAGTTACCCTCAGAGGATGAGGAAAGAGAAATGTATGAGTATTGTGTGGATTACTTAAATGAAAAAGGATACTTGCAATATGAAATTTCAAACTTTTCGAAGAAGGACAAAGAATGCAGACATAACAAGGTATATTGGGAGCTAGAGGAATATTTAGGTTGTGGATCTTCTTCAGCGTCATTAATAGATGGAAAACGAATAAAAAATACAGAAGATATAAAGGAATATATAGAAGCTATTAACAGTAATAAAAGTGCCAAGATTGAAATTATAAATTTGAAGGAAGAAGACTTAATTGAAGAATTTATGTTTTTAGGTTTAAGAAAAAAAGAAGGAATTGATGAATCTATATTTAAGAGAAAATTTAATAAAGAACTAGATAGTATTTATGAAAAAGTTATAAAATTTCACATAAATGAGGGTTTATTAGTACGAGAAAAAGGAAAGATATATTTAAGTAAAAAAGGCATAGAACTAAGCAATTATGTTATGAAAGACTTTATTTTAGATAAGTAACAGAGAATTTGTTATCTTTGAATTTATCATAATCATGTAAATATTTTTGAAAAATATAGTAATATAGAGATTTATGGAGCAATTTAGAGTAAACAATAGTTTTTCTTCAAAAACAATAAAAAAGCAAACATTATTATACTATCTGTTAATTGACAAAAAAACTTAGAAATAATATATTTAAATCGTAGTCATTAGCACTCGATTATAGTGAGTGCTAACAAAAAGAGGTGAAACTATGGCAATAGATGATAGAAAGATAAGAATTCTACAAGCTATAATTAATGATTACGTGAAAACAGCTGAACCAGTAGGTTCAAGAACACTATCAAAGAAGTATGACTTAGGAATAAGTTCTGCAACTATAAGAAATGAAATGGCAGATTTAGAAGAGATGGGATATTTAGAGCAACCTCATGCGTCTGCAGGAAGAGTTCCCTCAAGCAAAGGCTACAGACTTTATGTTGATAAGCTTATGGAATATAAAACCTTAAGCACAGAAGAAGAGTTAATGATAAAAAAATATATTATTGATATGGCATTATTTGAAGTTGATAAGGTGTTAAAACAAACTTCAACATTATTATCAGAACTTACTAGATTAACTTGTGTTGTAAAAGCGCCTTCGGTTAAAAAGAGCTATATGAAATCAGCTCAGCTTGTTAAGATAGATGATTTTAATGTTCTTTGCATAATTGTAACAGACAATGGAGTTGTAAAGAATGGTTTGCTTAGAGTAAGCAGAAGTTTAAGCCCAGAAGTTTTAAATAAAATAAATAATATATTAAATGAGAGACTTGTTAATTTAACAATTGAAGAAATCAATCTTGAAGTAATTAATAGGTTAACATTAGAGTTAAAAGGCTTTGATGAGATTCTAAATGGAATGCTCTCTTTGCTTTATGAAACCCTTAAATCCTCTAACTCTTCGGAGGTTTTTATGGAAGGTACAACCAATATATTTAATTACTCTGAATATAACGATATAGAAAGAGCTAAAGAAATACTAGAACTTTTGTATAATAAGGAATACGTTAATGAACTTATTACAACAGACAAAGGTATTTCAATAAAGATTGGTGATGAAAACTTCTTACCACAAGCTAAAGACTGTAGTGTCATTACTGCAGAATATACTTTGGGAGAAAGACCGTTAGGTACTATAGGACTTATCGGGCCAAGGAGAATAGATTACTCAAAGGTAATATCTATCATGGCTGAGGTAATGAAAGAGCTAAATACTTTGTTTAATAAGCAAAGCTTAAAATAATACTAGAGAGATGAGGTGTGATTTCTTGACAAAAAAGGAGAATACAACTGAAGAATTTGAAAATGAAAACTTGGAAGTAGAGGAAAACGCAAACTTAGATGAAACTTTAGAAGAATCTGAAGTTTCAGAAGATAAAGAATTTGAAGAAGTTTTATCAATCGAAGAGATTTTAAAAGAGAAAAACTCAAAATTAAGTGATGAAAACACTAAATTGAATAATGAAATTGAAGCATTAAAAGATAGACTACTAAGAATAACTGCAGAATATGAAAACTTCAGAAAAAGAACTCAAAAAGAAAAAGAAGGTATCTATACTGATGCAACTACTGATGTAATTAAAGAAATTCTTCCAGTTCTAGATAACTTAGAAAGAGCTTTAGCAGTAGATGGATCTATTGAAGATCTAAAAAAAGGAATAGAAATGACTCAAAGAGGATTTAATGGAGCACTAGAAAAACTTGGTGTAGAAGAAATAGATGCCTCAGGAGATTTTGATCCAAACGTTCATCAAGCAGTTATGCATGAACAAAATGAAGATTTTGGTCCAAACAAAATATCAGAAGTTTTCTTAAAAGGTTATAAGAAAGCTGATAAAGTAATTAGATATTCAATGGTTAAAGTTGTAAACTAGCAAAATTTAATTGATAAATAGGAGGATATTATTATGGGAAAAGTAATAGGAATTGATTTAGGAACTACAAACTCTTGTGTAGCTGTTATGGAAGGAGGAGATCCAGTAGTTATAGCTAATGCTGAAGGTGCTAGAACTACTCCATCAGTTGTTTCATTCCAAGCTAATGGAGAAAGATTAGTAGGTCAAGTTGCTAAAAGACAGGCAATCACAAATCCTGATAAAACTATAATTTCAATAAAAAGACACATGGGAACAAATCATAAGGTAAGCATAGATGGAAAAGATCATTCGCCACAAGAAATATCAGCAATGGTTCTTCAAAAGATTAAAGCTGATGCTGAAAGTTATTTAGGTGAAACTGTAACTCAAGCAGTTATAACAGTACCAGCATACTTTAATGATTCCCAAAGACAAGCAACTAAAGATGCAGGAAGAATAGCTGGATTAGAAGTGTTAAGAATTATAAACGAACCAACAGCTGCAGCTTTAGCATATGGTATGGATAAAATGGATACTAACCAAAGAATATTTGTATATGACTTAGGTGGTGGTACATTCGACGTATCAATACTTGAACTAGGAGATGGAGTTTTTGAAGTTAAGGCAACTAATGGAGATACTCGTTTAGGTGGAGATGATTTCGACCAAAAAGTTATAGATTATATAGCAGATACATTTAAAGCTGAAAATGGAATAGATTTAAAGAATGATAAGATGGCACTTCAAAGATTAAAAGAAGCAGCAGAAAAAGCTAAGATTGAATTATCATCTTCAACTCAAACAATAATCAATTTACCATTTATAACAGCTGATGCAACAGGTCCAAAGCACATAGATTTAACATTAACTAGAGCAAAATTCAATGAATTAACTCATGATTTAGTACAAAGAACTATTGAACCTATGAGAAAAGCATTAAATGATGCTGGATTATCTATAGGGGATATTGATAAAGTATTATTAGTTGGTGGATCAACTAGAATACCAGCAGTTCAAGATGCAGTTAAAGAATTTACTGGAAAAGAACCTTCAAAAGGAGTTAACCCAGATGAATGTGTTGCTGTAGGGGCTGCAATTCAAGGTGGAGTTTTAACTGGAGATGTTAAGGATGTATTATTGCTAGATGTAACTCCATTAACTCTAGGAATTGAAACAATGGGTGGAATAGCTACACCATTAATTGAAAGAAATACAACAATACCAGCTAAGAAGAGTCAAATCTTCTCAACAGCTGCAGATGGTCAAACAAGTGTTGAAATCCATGTAGTTCAAGGGGAAAGACAAATGGCTGCTGATAACAAAACTTTAGGTAGATTTACTCTATCAGGAATTGCACCAGCACCAAGAGGAATTCCACAAATCGAAGTTACATTTGATATAGATGCTAATGGTATAGTTAAAGTTTCAGCACAAGATAAAGGAACTGGTAAAGAAGCTAATATTACAATAACTGCTTCAACTAACCTTTCTGATGATGAAATAGATAAGGCAGTAAAAGAAGCAGAAAGATTTGCTGAAGAAGATAAGAAGAGAAAAGAAGCTATAGAAATAAAGAATAATGCAGATCAAGTAGTATATCAAACTGAAAAGACTCTAACTGATTTAGGAGATAAAGTTTCAGCAGAAGATAAGAGTAAGATAGAAGCTAAATTAGAAGAAGTTAAGAAAATTAAAGATGGGGATGATTTAGAAGCAATTAAAAAGGCTACTGATGAATTAACTCAAGAATTCTACGCAGTTTCATCTAAGATTTACCAAGCAGCAAACCCAGAAGGTCAAGGATTTGATCCAAACAACATGGGTGGAAATCCAGGAGCAGGTTCTCAAGGACCAAAAGATGATAATGTAGTAGATGCCGATTTTAAAGTAGATGAAGATAAATAGTTGAAACTAAGCTAACAAATAGCATATAATAGTTTGATAGGGAAGGGAGGCTCTCTTCCCTTTAACTAAGTTAATAGGTGGTGAATATATGGCTTCAAAGGACTATTATGAGGTGCTTGAACTTCAAAAAGGTGCCTCGGATGATGAAATAAAAAAGGCCTTTAGAAAACTTGCAATTAAATATCACCCTGATAAGAACCAAGGAAATGCAGAAGCAGAAGAAAAATTTAAGGAAATAAATGAAGCTTATCAGGTATTAAGTGACCCTCAAAAGAAAGCTCAATATGATCAATTTGGTACTGCTGATGGTGCAGGCTTTGGGCAAGGAGGATTTGGTGGATTTGACTTCTCTGAAATGGGAGGCTTTGGAGATATATTTGAAAGTTTCTTTGGTGGAGGATTCAGCGGTAATGCTGGTGGAAGAAGAAGAAATGCTCCAAGAGAAGGAAATGATATGGAGTATACTCTTCACTTAACATTTGAAGAAGCTATTTTTGGAGTTGAAAAAGAAATATCAGTAACAAGAACAGAAAATTGTGATACTTGCCATGGATCTGGAGCGAAACCTGGTACATCACCAAAGACTTGTACTAGATGTAATGGATCAGGACAAATTAGAGTTGAGAGAAGAACTCCTTTAGGAAGTTTCGTAAGTACTTCAGCTTGTGATGTATGTGGAGGAACTGGTCAGACAGTTGATACTCCTTGTCCAGATTGTAAAGGAAAAGGCAGAGTTAGAAAAAATAGAAAAATTAAAGTTAATATACCAGCAGGTGTAGATACAAATAATGTAATACCACTAAGGGGACAAGGTGAGCATGGTGTAAACGGAGGTCCTCCAGGAGATTTATATATAAAAATTGTAGTTGCACCATCTAAGGTATATACTAGAAAAGGCTTCGATTTATATATTGATGAACATATATCCATGGCAGCAGCTGCGTTAGGTGTTGAAATTAAGGTGCCTACAGTTGATGGTGAAGTTAAATATACTGTACCTGCTGGAACTCAATCAGGAACTTTATTTAGACTTAAGAACAAAGGTGTTCATAGGGTTAATTCTACAGTTAGAGGAGATCAATATGTAAAAGTAATAGTTGATATCCCTAAGAACTTAAATGAACAACAAAAAGAAGCCTTAAGATTATTTATGGAAGCATCAGGTGAAACTCATGCAAATAGCAATGAAAAACATAAAGAAGGTAAAGGCAAAAAGAGTTTCATGGATAAAATTTTTGGTGAATAGTTAAATATTGAATAGATTTTCGTTTTATGCTAGAATGTGACTTAAAAAAGAATATAGCTAAATTCGGTTGGACAAATTTATAATATTTGTTTACAAGCATTTTGTTTCTGGGGTGGGAAACTCAATTTTGAGTTTCCCACTTTTTTTATATAAATTTATAGATTATAGGAAAGGATATTTAATATGAAAAATAAAAAAAATAGTTTAATATCATATTTTATAAAAAATGAATACTTTAGTGGTTTACTCCTACTATTTTGTACAATTTTGGCACTAATAATAGCTAACTCCAAATTTGCATCTGCATACAATCATGTTCTTCATGAATATTTGACTATTGGATATAAAGAATTCTCCATATCTATGTCAGTTATACATTGGATTAATGATGGATTAATGGTGATATTTTTCTTTGTAGTTGGCATGGAAATAAAGAGAGAACTGGTTATTGGAGAACTCAAATCTTTAAAGAAAGCAATTTTGCCTATTTCAGCTGCAATCGGAGGGATGATAGTACCAGCAGTCATTTATATGTTGTTTAATTACAAAGAACCAACTAGTTCAGGATGGGGAATTCCTATGGCAACAGATATTGCATTTGCCATAGCGATACTTTCTTTGGTAGGTAAAAAAGCACCCAAAGGTATTGTTGTTTTTCTTACAGCTTTAGCTATAGTTGACGATTTGGGAGCAATTTTAGTGATCGCTATATTTTATACAAATCAAATTAACTTTGGAGCTTTATGTATAGGAATAATTACTTTGATTGGATTAATCATTGTTGGTAGATTTAAAGTTAAATATAAATCTATTTATATAATAGGAGGTTTAATACTATGGTTTAGTTTTTTAAAGTCAGGTATACATGCAACAATAGCAGGAGTGCTTCTTGGAATGGTCTTACCAGTTGGAAAAAAACCTGATGAATTTAAAACTTCCATGCTATATAAATTTGAACACATGTTAACACCTTGGTCTTCACTTGTCATTATGCCTATTTTTGCATTAGCCAATTCAGGTATAAATATTGATATTAACAGCTTTTCCGGAATCATATTTACTCCTGTTAGTCTTGGGATTATATTTGGGCTTATAATGGGTAAGCAAATTGGTATATTTAGTATATCTTATATTTTAATAAAATTGAAGATTGCTAAGCTACCATCTCACGTAACTAAAAGACATCTTTATGGAGCTAGCGTGCTAGGAGGAATTGGATTTACAATGTCTTTATTTATTTCTTCACTAACTTTTTCAAGTGATATTGATTTATTGACAGCAAAAACGAGTATTTTATGTGCATCAATTATATCAGCAGTGTTAGGAACAATAGTTTTCATGTTTATAGGAATTAAGGAAAAGGTTAAGAGAGTATAAAACAAAAGAAATAGTACATATAATTTAACTATGTTTAATCTGTAACAATTTGATGAAAGAAAACAATTGAAAAATTTTCAAAATTTTGTTTAAATTAAATTAGAATATATTTAGGGAGGAAGACATATGGCTCAAAATATTGATTATGTTATACATGGAGACGATATGCAATTTGTAGAAGTTATGTTAGATAGTAATGAGACTATGATTGCAGAAGCAGGAGCGATGATGATGATGGATAATTCCATTCAAATGGAGACAACATTTGGAGATGGAAGTTCAAGTCAAGGTGGATTTATGGATAAATTATTCTCTGCAGGAAAAAGAGTTATTACTGGGGAAAGTTTATTTATGGCTACCTTTACCAACAGAGGTTATGATAGAGCTATGGTATCTTTCTCAGCACCTTATCCAGGAAAAATTTTGCCAATTCATCTTTCGCAATATGGCGGAACACTTATATGTCAAAAGGATTCTTTCCTATGTGCTCAAAAAGGAACTCAAGTAGGGATAGCATTTACTAAAAGATTTGGAGCAGGACTATTTGGGGGAGAAGGCTTTATACTTCAAAAGCTTCAAGGAGATGGGATTGCATTTGTACATGCTGGAGGAACTGTAATTGAAAAAGATTTAGCTCCAGGTCAAGTGCTTAAGATAGATACAGGATGTATAGTTGCAATGAATTCATCAGTAGATTATGATATTCAATTTGTAGGTGGATTTAAAAATGCATTATTCGGCGGAGAAGGTTTATTCTTTGCAACATTAAGAGGTCCAGGTAGGGTATGGATTCAAAGCTTACCATTTAGTAGACTTGCATCTAGAATGATGTCTGCAGGAATGGGAGGAAGAACAGGAAGAGAGGAAGGCAGTATATTAGGTTCACTTGGCAGTTTCTTAGATGGTGACAATTAATAAATAATGTTAGAAAGATGATAATTTATTGAGATTTAACTTTAATAATCATTAAAGTTAAATTTCTTTTTTTGAAATTATTAGAGTAGTTTTTGAATTAAAAGTAATATAAATAAAAGTACATATTTAATATTTAGGTGGTAATTATGAAGAAAAAAATGATATTTTCAATTATTCTATTTTCAAGTATACTAATTCAAATGAAAACTGTACATGCAGTTGAAGTTGATTCGATAAAAGGAAAAGATAGATATGAAACAGCTTGTATGATAGCACAGAAAATGAACTATACACAAGCAATATTAGTAAATGGGTATTCAATCGTAGATGGATTATCTGCAAGTGGGCTTAGTGGAACTATGGATTCACCTATACTATTAACAGAAAAAGATTCAATACCAGAGAAAACATTAAATGCGCTTAAGGGGGTTAATAAAGTATATTTAGTAGGAGGCGATGGTGTTATCTCTAAAAATGTAGAGAGAATTTTAAATATAAAAGGAATAGTTACAGAAAGATTAGGCGGAGCAGATAGATATGCAACCTCAATCGCTGTTGCAAATAAGATAGAGTCTACAAAAGGGGTACAACAAATATTTTATGTTAATGGAGATATTGGACAAGCGGATGCAATGAGTATATCACCAGTTGCTGCAAAAAGTAAAAATCCAGTAATACTAACTAATGGAATATCAACAGCATATAGAAGAAACGTGGATTCTTATACAATTGGAGGAACAGGAGTTCTTGGTGCATGGTTTGATACTTTTACTACTAGATTAGGTGGGAAAAGTAGATTTGAAACTAATAAAGAAGTCATTGATTATTTTTTTCAAAATAAACAGCATGTTTATTTAAGTAAATCTGAGGAATTAATTGATGCATTAACATCTTCTGTAATGAAGGAACCTGTAGTTCTTATTGATGATTACTCAGATAAAACTGTGATGGCAGGAGCTAGAAGTGCTACTTCTTTAGGCGATATTAGCAGCGTTGCTATAAGTCAAGCAAAAGGGTTTATTTATCAGGAAAAGGTAGTATTCTATTCTCAGCATCAAGATGATGAGACATTATTTGCAGGTAGTGCAATTGTTGATGCAATTGAATCAGTGGGACGTGAAAATGTATACTTAGTTGTTGTATCAGATGGAGATGAAAGTGGAGTTTTTAATGGGGACAGGTATAAAAAACTAACTGTAACTGAAAAGGCAACGCTAAGAAATAATGAATTGAAAGCAGCAGATGAACAGTTGGGGTTGGATATAAACAATATAATCTTTTTAAATGAACCAGAAAGTAATTGTAATTATGATGATTTAAGCAAAAAAGCTTTAGAATTTGAAAGCAAATTTACAAACGTTACACATGTTGCGCACACATATAAGTTTGATATTCATCCACAACATTTGAAATGTGGACAAACTATATATAATTTATATAAAGAAGGAAAGATTAAGGATTGTAAGTTTTTTGCAAGGTCAGAAAAGGCAAATGAAATAAATCGTAATAATTTAATAGTGAATATTGCATATACAAACGAAGAAAAAGATAAGATACTTAATGCAAGTAAGGAATATAAATTGGATAGAAAAGATATGATTAGAGAAGGTATTGGCTATAAATCAGTACCAAGTTTATTTGATGCTCTTGAGAGAGACAAATATGTAACCTCATATCTACATGAACCGGGGATATAATCTATTTACTAATAATAATTCTTTAATGTATAATATTATAAAAACAAATTAAAGAAGGATAACAAAATGATATACGTAATTTCACCGGCTAAAACAATGGATTTAAAAAAACAATCAAAGATTGAATCAAATAAGTTACCTATGTTTATTAAAGAAGCGGAAAGGATAATGGATGAACTAAAAAAGTATGATCCAGAATCAATTTCATCCTTAATGAAGATTTCAAATAAGTTAGCAGAACTAAATTTTTTTAGAAACCAGGCATTTGATAGTACGTTAACGAATACTAAAGAAGCTATATTTGCTTTTGATGGGGATGTTTATAAGGGATTAAGTGTAGAAGAATTTTCAAAAGAAGACATTCTATATGCTCAAGAGCATTTAAGAATTCTATCGGGATTATATGGTATAATTAAGCCTCTAGATAGAATTAAAGAATATAGGTTAGAAATGGGGACAAAGCTCAAAATATCAAATTATAAAAATCTATATGATTTTTGGGCAGAAAAAATAACTCTAGGGATTATAGATGAACTTGAACAGCAGAAGGAAAATATATTAATTAATTTAGCATCAGAAGAGTATAGTAAGGTGATAAATTTAAATAAAATATCTCATTCATTTAATGTAATTACCCCAATTTTTAAAGATTATAAAAGTGGAAAATATAAAATAATTAGTTTTTATACAAAGAAAGCAAGAGGATTGATGGCAAAGTATTTAATTGAGAATAAGATCGATAGCATTGAAGAGTTAAAAAAATTCAACCTTGAAGGATATAAATTTTCTCAAAAGGAATCAAATAATTCACAATTAATATTTTTGAGGGGATAATTGCTTGTTGACATTTTGTATTAAGTGTTATTATAATAATCTAGTTGAAAAGAAAAGTCCTAGCCCATATATATCTGATGATAAGGTTCAGATGTTTCTACGAGAATACCGTAAAAGTTCTCTCTATGGGTAAATCAATGGTATCGCTTACCCAAGAGTGGCACCAGCTTTGGTTTACCTAAACAAAGCTGGTGCTTTTTGACGCAATTGGGATAAGTAATTAGATTATCGAATCTAATTCTTTTTTATTTTACTTAGGAGGAAACATTGAGATGGATAATTCAAAAACTAATTTCTTTGAGAGTGTGTTTAAACTTAAAGAAAACAAAACAAATGTTAAAACAGAAGTTTTAGGAGGGTTTACAACCTTTGTAACAATTGCATATGCATTATTGGTAATCCCTAACATATTAAAATTAGGTGGAATGAATGCACTTGGATTAAAAGGTGATGCAGCAGCAAATTTAACAATTGCTTCAGATCCTGTAATAGGTTCAGCATTTGCTTCGGTATGTATTGCAGCAGCAGTTGGAACACTTATTATGGCTTTTTATGCAAATATGCCATTTGTTTTAGCACCAGGACTAGGCTTAGTAAGTTTCTTTACATTTAATATATGCTTAAAACTAGGCTACACTTGGCAACAAGGCTTGGCGGCAGTTTCAATTTCAGGTATTCTATTTATTATTATTACTCTTACTTCAATAAGAGAAAAAATAGTTTATGCAATGCCACAAAATTTAAAATATGCAATAACTGCAGGAATAGGTTTGTTTATATCACTTATAGGTTTAAAAAATGGTGGAATTATTGTCGCAAATCCAGCAACTTTAGTGGCATTTGGTGATTTTAAAAATAGCTCAGTTATTTTAACTATAATAGGTATTATAATAATCGGAATTTTAATGGCTAGAAATATAAAAGGAGCCATGTTAATTGGAATAATAATAACAACTATAATTGGAATACCAATGGGAATAACAAAGTTATCAGGTATTCAAGTCTTTTCTTTACCACCAATAGGACAAACTTTCTTTGCACAAGACTTTAAAGGATTATTGAGTCATAATGGCGGAGGTTTTTTAGGAGCCGCATTAACAATATTTATGGTAGTTATTACTTTAAGTTTGGTAGATCTATTTGATACCCTAGGAACTTTAGTGGGAACAGCTCAAACATCAGGAATGTTAGATGAAAATGGAGAAGCGAAGAATTTAAGAAAATCATTATTTTCAGATGCTGTAGCTACAACTATAGGGGGAGCACTTGGTACAACTACTTTAGCAACGGTGGTTGAATCATCAGCAGGTATAGCAGCAGGAGCAAGAACGGGCCTTTCAAATGTTGTTGTAAGTATTTTATTTGCATTATCTTTATTCTTTAGTGGACTTATTGGAATAGTTCCTCAAAGTGCTACAGCACCAGCACTTATTATAGTAGGCGTATTGATGCTAAGTGCAGTAAAAGAAATAGATTTTTCAGATTTTACAGAAGCACTGCCAGCATTTTTCACAATTGCTATGATGCCATTTACATATTCAATTGCTAATGGAATAGCTGTGGGTATAATCTTCTATCCAATTATGAAGCTATTAACAGGAAAAAGAAAAGATGTACATCCGATAATGTATGTACTAGCATTGCTATTTATATTAAGATTTATATTAATGCCAGATTAATATTAATAAAAAGATGGACCTCTCAAACTATGTTTGAGAGGTCCTCTTTTTTTGCTACTTTACGGTAAGTTCTATTTGTTTATCATATTCAGGTATGATGTTATCTTGGTTTTTAATTACTAATTTAAAATTATCAAGCTTATCTATTTCATAGGTTAATGTACCTTCATCTAATCTTCTTAAGTTGGGGTTAAATCCATACTGCTCATTTACATAAGTTCCGTTATTATATCTTAATTCTATCAAAAAAGGATTAAAACATATTCCATCAAATCTATATTTAACTTGAAGAACATTATTTTTATAAGAAACATCTAAAATATTAATTTTTAAGTTATCAGTTATTTTTAATGAATAAGGCATTTGAAGGTTTAATAACTCTGAGGATGGAATCTCCTTAATTAGTTTACCATCATTCATATTCCCAATGTATTTATAAGGAATAAGTGTTATTTTGTTTGGTTTTTCTTTTATAGGTGAAAAATATGCTTCTCCGATAGTAGTGCCATTACTTAAAGATGAGGAATCATGATAGTCAAACAAAGTTTCATTTTTATCAGTCCTAATAATATAATTAACCGAAGAGAATTTGTCGTTTGATACAGTATATTTTGCTTTGGTATAAAATTGTCCTAAAGATATTTCATTAAAGTGCATATCTCCATATTCAGTTTTTAGAGCTTTATCTGCGTTAGCGTAATACACTTTATCATATAATTTATCTTTGGGGACATTTAATGAGATGTTCCATTTCCCACTAACACCATCAAAATTTTTAATTGTGTAATTTAGCTTGTAATTTTCTTGCTCTTGTAAGTTTTTTATATCAAGTATGTCGATGATAGACACCATATCATAAGTATAACCAGAATCAGTTGAAATCAGAGTTCCGTATTCTGTAGTAAGTGGATCTTTTAATGTTTTGTTGTTGATTTCTAAATCTGAATCCCATATTCCTGGTAAAGAGGTGAATTTATTCGGAGAATTAACCTTATAACTTAATACAAGTGAATCTCCACTAATTACTAAGTCATTAAAAGTAAAAGATAGATTAGAGTCCTTTATAGTGGTATTTAAGGTGTTTACATAGTCCTTATTACTATTTTTATTAAATACATTTAATGTTTTAAACTTATCAAACATACTATTTAAGCTTGCATATACTGGAGAAAGTGAGACTAGTACAAATAATAATGTGAAAGATGCTACTAATGGAAAGAGTCTCTTTTTGTTTTTTCTATCTTTCTTATCTTCTAACGAGTTTAAAATATCATCAGTAAATCTTATAAAGTCACTACTTGGAGTGAGTGTAGAAGTGGTTTCTTTTATTTTATTATCAAAATTATTATTTATCATTTAAATAGCGCCTCTCTTTCTCATTATTTAAAATTGAATATAGTTTCTCTCTCCCTCTTGCTAGTCGAGATTTAATGGTTCCTTCTTTTATATTGGTTATTTTAGATATTTCACTAATAGATAAATCATTAAAATAATATAAAATAACGACATTTTGAATATCTTCATTAAGAAGTTTAATAGCATTGTAGAGATCATAATATTCAATATGATTATCTTCATGGGTCATTTCAGAAATTTCATTATTTAAGAAGATTATTTTGGAGTTTTTCTTAAAAGTATCATTACACTTATTTATTAAAATTCTTATTATCCAAGTCTTAAAAAGTTTTTCGTTTTCTAATGTGTTGATTTTTTCATATGCTGTTAATATTGTCTCAGAAATTACATCTTTAACATCTTCTTCGTTTTTAAAAAAGCCTTTTGAGATTTTATATAAATCTACACGTATATCTTTAATTAATTTTGAAAAGGCTTCTTTGTCACCTTTTTTTGCTTTATTAACTAATAAAAACAATTCTATCCCTCCTTTTTCACCTATTAGACAGTTGAAGGTGAGATTTGGTTCCAAGAAATTTATAATAAAATTTTATCATGGATTTTATTTATAATGAATCAAAGATTTTCATGTTACTACAACTCTTAGATGTTTCAACTAAGAGTTGTACTTGAGATGTAATATGATTTTTGCATTATAATAGGAAAAGTTAAAATTAGACTATAATGGATAATACTTATTGACAAATAAGCATTATCCATTATAATAAAAGTATAAAGAATTATTATATAGCAAATATTAATTTCAGATAAATTTGAGAGGAGATAGAGATATGACAGTGAAATTTCAAGGAAATCCTGTTACTTTACAAGGACAGAAAATTAATGTAGGAGATGAATTTAGAGATTTCGTGGTAACTAAAAATGACTTAACTCCGTTAACATTGAAAGATACAAGTGGAGTGAGAGTATTTTTAACAGTCCCATCTATAGATACACCAGTATGTGATTTAGAAATTAGAACTTTTAATGAAAAGATAGCAAGTGTTCAAGGGGTTACAGTATATACAATCTCTCATGACTTACCATTCGCACAAGCAAGATGGTGTGGTGCAGAAGGGATTAAAAATGTAATTACTGCATCTGATTACAAAGATAGAGCTTTTGGTGAAGCTACAGGAACATATGTTAAAGAGTTAGGATTATTAGCAAGAACTGCTTTTGTAGTAGATTCTAATAATAAGGTTGTTTACGCAGATTACTTAGAAGAGATAACAAGTCAACCAGATTTTGATGCAGTACTTAATGCAGCAAAGGAAGCAAAATAATTCTATTATTAACGTCCAACCATATTCTCATAGGGTTTTCTAGAAGATCAATTTCATCTTTTGGAAAACCTATTTTTATTTTAAAAAAGATTTGTGTAACCATAAGAAAATCTTAGGAGAAAATTGTTAATCCTCCCCATAGACAGAAACGCCCTTTATGTGTAAAATATAATATTAGTCAATGGTTAATTAGAAAGGATTGAAGTTAAATGCAAGGAACATGGATTGAAGTTAAGGTTATTACAACAAGTGAAGCACTTGAGCCTATATCAGGTATTTTTTATGCGCTAGATTGTAAGGGAGTAGCTATAGAAGATCCAAATGATATTTTAGATAGAGAGCAAGGCCCTTTAACTTGGGATTTTGCAGATATAAATATATTAGAATATAAAGGCAAAGCAGCTTGTGTTAAGGGATATTTTGCAGAAGAAGATAATATTCCAGAAGTTTTAAAATATATAGAAGAAAAGATACATGAATTAAAAGATATGGGGATAGATTTAGGTGAAGCTCAAGTAATATCTACTGAAATGAAGGAAGAAGATTGGGCAAATAACTGGAAGCAATACTATAAGCCAACTAAAATTGGGGAAAAAATCGTTATTAAGCCTACTTGGGAAAGTTATGAAGCAAGCGAAGAGGAGTTGCTTGTGGAATTAGATCCAGGAATGGCATTTGGAACTGGAACTCATGAAACTACAAGAATGTGTGCTCAAGCGTTAGAAAGGTATGTAAAAGAAGATTCGGTGGTATTTGATGTTGGAACTGGATCAGGTATACTTGCAATAATAGCTGGAAAGTTAGGGGCTAAACATGTAGTTGGTGTTGATTTGGATCCAGTAGCTGTAGATTCAGCTAAGGAAAATCTTAAATTTAATGATGTAAACAACATTGAAATACTACATGGAAACTTATTAGATGTAGTTAATGGAAAAGCTGATTTAGTAGTAGCTAATATTATTGCTGAAATAATATGCATTTTAACCCCAGATGTAAAAAAAGCATTAGATAAAGATGGGATTTTTATAACTTCAGGAATTATTCATGATAGAAGAGAAATGGTTATTAATAATTTAGAAGAAAACGGATTTGAAGTTTTGGAAGTTAATAAAGATGGAGAATGGAATTGCATAGTAGCAAGGTTGAAATAAGGAGAGAAAGTAATGCATAAGTTTTTTACTCCAAATGAATTATTTGGTGAAAAAGAGGCTATAATCCAAGGAGAAGATGTAAAACACATATATAAAGTTCTTAGATTGCAAGAAGGACAAGAGATTATCGTGAATAATTTACAAGGGGATGAATACCTTGGAATTATAGATGAAATCTCAAAGTCAGAAGTTAGAGTGTTGTTAAAAGAAAAATTAGAAGTAAACAATGAAAGTCCGCTAGACGTTTATTTATTTCAAGGTATGCCTAAAGCTTCAAAAATGGATTTAATTGTTCAAAAGGGAACAGAACTTGGAATCAAAGAAATAACACCAATAGTTACTGAAAGAGTTGATGTTAAGCTAAAGGGCGAATTTAAGAAATTAGATAGACTTGAAAGAATTGCACTAGAAGCTTGTAAGCAATGTAAAAGAACATTAATACCTAAAATTAATGAACCTATATCTTTTCTTGAGCTAAATGAAGTTATAAAGAATATGGATTTAGTCGTGGTTCCTTACGAAAATGCAGAAAATTTTGGGATAAAAACTTTGGTAAGAAATATAGATAATAAAATTAAGACTGTGGCTATAATAATCGGACCTGAGGGTGGTTTTGAAGAGAGTGAGATAATTAAATTAAAAGAAAATGGAGCTTATATTGTAACATTAGGACCTAGAATACTAAGAACAGAAACTGCGGGGTTTACTGCGGCGTCTTTGCTACAATATGAGTTAGGAGATTTAGGAGGTATTATTTAATGAAAGTTGCATTTGCTACCCTTGGATGCAGAGTTAATGTATATGAATCAGAAGCGATGATGGAAAAGTTCATAAGAGAAGGTTATGAAATAGTTGACTATAGTGAAGTTGCGGATGTTTATGTAATAAATACTTGCTCAGTAACCAATATGGGAGATAAAAAATCAAGACAAATGATTTCTCGTGGAAGAAGACAAAGTCCAGAGTCAATCATCGCAGTTGTAGGATGTTATTCTCAAATTGCGACAGAAGAAGTTGGAAATATTGAAGGTGTAGATGTTGTTCTTGGAACAAGGAATAAAGGAGAAATTGTTTATTGGGTAAATAAAGCTAAGGAAACAAAAGAAAAGCAAATACAAGTTGGGCAAGTTCTAAGAAATAATGAATTTGAAGATTTGAAAATTGAGGAATATCAAGATAAAACTAGAGCGTTTTTAAAGATTCAAGATGGATGTAATAGATTTTGTGCATATTGTTTAATTCCATATGCTAGAGGAGCTGTTTGTTCAAAAGATCCAGAAAAAGTAATAACAGAAATCAAGTCTTTAGCAGAAAATGGATTTAAAGAAATAATTCTTTCAGGAATACATATAGCATCCTATGGCGTAGACTTAGATAAGAAGGTTACTTTAGTTGATATTATAGAGGAAATTGAATCGATAGAAGGAATCGAGAGAGTAAGAATTGGTTCTATTGACCCAACATTCTTTACAGAAGATGTAGTAAAGAAGATAGTTAAATTTAAGAAATTATGCCCACATTTCCATTTATCTTTGCAAAGTGGAGCTAATGAAACTTTAAAGAGAATGAATAGAAGATATACTAAGGAAGAATATGAGAATATTGTTAATTTCTTGAGAGAAAACTTTAGGGATGTTGCTATTACAACAGATGTTATAGTAGGCTTCCCAGGAGAAACTCAAGAAGAATTTGAAGAAACATATGAGTTCTTGAAGAAAGTAAAATTGTCCAAAATGCATATATTTAAGTATTCACCAAGAAAAGGTACTAGAGCAGCGGAAATGGAAGAACAAATTGACGGAACCATAAAAGATGAGAGAAGTAAACTTTTAATGAAGCTAAACGAAGAAAATGAGAAAGAGTTTATAAGCAGATACATTGATAAGGAAGTAAATGTACTCTTTGAACAACAATATAAAGCAGAAGAAGGAACTTATGAAGGATATACAGAAAATTATATAAAAGTAGTTTCAAAATCTTCATGCAAAGATATTATAGGTAAAATTGCTAAGGTAAAAGTGAATTCTGCAGGAAATGAACTAGCTTATGGAGAAGTTATATCTATAGATTAGAAATATTACAATTGTATAGATATTAATAAGGAGGTGAAAAAATGGAGGACTGCATTTTTTGCAAAATTGTAAAAGGAGAAATTCCTTCTAAGAAAATATATGAAGACGATAAGGTATTAGCTTTTTATGATATAAGTCCTGAAGCACCAGTACATTTTTTAGTTATACCCAAAAGCCATATAGAAAGTGCTAACTCATTAGAAGAAAATAATGTATCAATAGTTTCACATATTTTTATAGTTATTAATAAAATAGTTAGTGAGTTAGGAATTGCAGATAGTGGTTATAGGATAGTAAATAACTGCGGAGTAGATGGTGGTCAAACAGTCAATCATATGCATTTTCATGTACTTGGAGGAAGGGGCTTAAAATGGCCACCAGGCTAACAATAATTGCATGAAAATCTTGACATTATACGAAAATTTATTGTATAATATAGCGTGTGTTGTTTAAGCCCACAGCTGTGCATAAGAAAATATTAGCTAGCGGAGGGAGGGATAGTCAATGTCAGAAATCAGAGTTGGAGAAAATGAAACATTAGAGAGTGCATTAAGAAGATTTAAAAGAAAATGTGCTAGAGCGGGTGTTCTTTCTGAAGTTAGGAAGAGAGAGCATTACGAAAAACCAAGTGTTAAAAGAAAGAAAAAATCAGAAGCTGCAAGAAAAAGAAAGTTTAAATAATAGCTATGATTTTAAAAGAATTTCTTTGAAAGAAGGTAGTACATTGCCAACAATAAAAGAAAGACTTCAAGAAGACTGGAAACAGGCTTTGAAAGCTGGAAATAAATTTAAGGCCGGTACTTTAAGTACAGCAAAATCAGCAATTCTATTAGTAGAAAAAACTGACAATGTTAAGCTTGAGGACGAACAGGTTATTGAAATATTAGCAAGAGAAATCAAGCAAAGAAGAGAAGCTATGCTTGAGTTCGAAAAAGGAAATAGACAAGATCTAGTTGATGGTAATAAGGCTGAAATTGAGATTTTGTTAAGTTACCTTCCTCAGCAGTTAGAAGAAAATGAGATTCTTGAAATTGTTAAACAAGCAGCGATTGAAGTGGGTGCCAGTAGCATGAAAGAAATGGGCAAAGTTATGGCAAAAGTTAGACCTCAAACTGTAGGTCGTGCTGATGGAAAACTTGTTAGCTCAATTGTAAAAGAATATCTAAGTAAGTAAATTACTTTAATAAAAAGGAGTTCATTGAGAACTCCTTTTTTTTTATTCTCTTGAATTTTAAGAAATATGTAATTTAATAAATGTTTTTTTCATAAATTAGTTTGAGAGTATTTTTTAGGAGTGTAATTATGGAATCAAAATGGGTAAGGGCAAAAGATAAAGTTATAGAAGAGCTAGAATTGCCTAAGGATGTTATGTTTAACCTGCCTAAAATAACCATAGTCGGCAATGGTGAGGTGTGTATAGAAAATCATAAGGGTATTATATCTTTTGATAGAGAATCTGTAAAAGTAAACTCAAAGATAGGAACTGTTTTAATAACAGGAGAATCTTTTGAGATCTCATTTATTGGAGGCGAGACTTTAGTCATACAAGGTATATTTAAATCAATAGTTTATGAGGGGATAATATAGATGAATTTTATTGAGAGAGTAAAAAGAGGAACAATAACAATAGAAGTAAGGGCATTTATACCTGAAAAATTTATTAATTTACTATGGAGTCAAGGAATATATGCATCTAATATAAAGAAGATAGATTTAACTACTTTTTTAGTAGATATTGATTTGAATGATTTGAAAAACATAGATAAAGTAGCTAAAAGAGCTGGAGCTAAGTATAAAGTGGTGGGTAAAAAAGGATTCGCTTTCTATATTATACGAGCTAAGAGACAATTATCGTTGGTAATTGGAGCACTACTATTTATTGGAGTTATGTTTTACTTATCAACATATGTTTGGAGTATAGAAATCAATACCAAAAAGGTTCTTTCACCTTTTGAAGTAAGAAGACAATTAGACAAGTTGGGAATAAAACCAGGAATTAAAAAAACTGCATTAAATGTATATTCTCTCGAAAAACAAATAGAAGATTCTAATGGAGAAATCATGTGGGTAAGGGCAAGAATAGAGGGTTCAACTTTAAAAATAGATATAGAAGAAAAAACAAATCCTCCGATTTTAAGAAATGAAAATCAAAATGGTGGAGTAGTTGCAAAAGAGGATGGAGTAATTGAAAGAATTTATACTATATCGGGAAAACCAATGGTGAAGTCTGGAGATGTTGTTAAAAAAGGTGATTTATTAATTGCACCTACACAAGGAAAAGAAGGATTTGAATATACAGTTAAGGCAGAAGGACAAGTACTGGCAAATACTTTTTACGAAAAGGATGTTGAAGTACAAGTTAGTGGTAAAATAAAAGAAAGATCAGGTAATAAACAAAATGCATTGTATTTTGAATGCTTAGGAAAGAAAATTTATATAAAAAAGCCTATAAAAAACTATGTTGACTATGATAAAATAGAATTTACAGGGAATTTAATAAAGGGTGAAACTTATTATGAAATAAATGAAAAAGAAATTGCTTTAGATGTAGAAAAGGTAAAAAAAGAAACTGTCGATAAAGCAAGAGAAACTGTATTAAAAGAAATAGATAAAGATGCTAAGATTACGCAAGAAATAGTTAATGTAGAAAATGAGGAAGAAGGAAAAGTTATCATTAAAGCAACTTTTGTAGTAAAACAAGATATAGCAGTTACTAATAGTCAAACGTAAATATATTAAGTAGGTGATTGATATCCATGGGGAAAGAAAGGGAAAACAAAGGAATGATAGATCCTAAGAGAATGTTAACATTTTTCTTAAGTTTCATCATAATTTATGTTATAGTAATGAGTTCTTTCATAAGTAAAAAGTATAATTTGAAGGCAGGAGATATTGCCAAGGCTGATATCAAAGCTCCAAGGGATACTATAGATGAAAATGCAACTAAGGCAAAAGAACAGGAAGTTGTAGAGAAGATAGATAAGCAATATACTTTAAAGTCAGATGTATCAAAGGATGCGTTAAATAATACAAAGAATTTTTTTCAAAAAATAACTGCATTAGTAGATTCAACAGCTAATGAAACAGATAAAATAGAAGCCTTAAAAGGCTTGAAAATTGTTCAATTAGATGATGAAGATTATAAATATTTGTTTACATTAACTAAAGACAATATTGTAGCACTTCAAAATAAGGCAAATGACGTAATTGGGAAAGTATATCAAAAAAATATTGAAGAAGACAAAATTGAAGATATACAAACTGCCAGGAATACAGTTGAGGTGGAAATATCCAATAGTGAATTTATTAGAAAGCAAAAGGAGATTCTAATAACTTTATTAGAATCTCAAATAAAACCTAATTTTATATATGACAAAGAAAAAACCGATGAGACCATTGCAGAAGCTAAAAAAAATGTCCCTAAAATAGTTATAAAAAAGAACCAAATAATAGTCAAAGAAGGGGAACCAGTTACAGAAGACCAGGTAACGCTTCTAAATGAACTAGGACTTCTAAAAAATTCAGGAAATGAAAATAGCATAATATTATATCTAACACTAGGGATATTTGTCGCAACGATCTTGGTGCTTCAATACTTTTATGTAAATAAGTACTATAAAAAAATATTCGATAACACAAACAACCTTATTCTTATAAATATAATTAACATAATATCACTTATATTGGCTAGAACCTTAGCACTAATTTCACCATATTTAATTCCTCTAGCCTTTGGACCTATTCTATTAGAATTATTGTTAAATTATAAGTTGAGTTTGGTACTAAGTCTATTTAACTGTGTGCTAATAAGCGGAGTGGTTGGCTTTAAGCCAGAAGTAATGCTTTTAGCATTTGTTTCAACTATACTTGGAGCTACCTCACTCAGAAAAATGCAACAGAGAAATGACATATTACTATCTACTGTATATATAGCGGTTACCATATCTTTAGTATGTTTTTCAGCTGGTATGCTACTTTCTAATGATATAATTGAAGTTCTTAAAGCCACAGGAATGGCTGCAATAGGGACAATAGTATCAGGAATATTATCAATAGGGTTTTTGCCAATATTTGAAACTACCTTTGATATTGTTACCATAGTGAAGCTATTAGAATTATCAAACCCTAATAATCCGTTATTAAAGAAACTATTGATGGAAGCTCCTGGAACATATCATCATTCAATATTAGTTTCAAATTTAGCTGAACTTGCAGCAGAAGAAATTGGGGGGAATTCAGTTTTAGCTAGAATAGGGTCTTTCTATCACGATATTGGTAAAACTAAAAGGCCATACTTTTTTAAAGAAAATCAGATTGGAAATGATAATCCACATGATAAAATAACACCAAATTTAAGTACTTTAATTATTACATCACATGTTAAAGAGGGTTTAGAACTGGCAAAAGAGTATAATTTACCAAAAGCAATTACTGAAATGATTGCAACCCATCATGGAACAACATTAGTTAAATATTTCTACCACAAGATGAAAACTACTGCTGAAAATCCAGAGGAGATTAATGAAAAAGATTTTAGATACCCTGGTCCAAAACCCGAAAGTAAAGAGGCTGGAATTATAATGCTAGCGGACTCAGTAGAGGCAGCAGTAAGAAGTATAAGTGAGCCAACTAAGGGTAAAATTGAAGAGATGGTAAATAATATAATTAAGGATAAACTCTTTACAGGAGAATTAGATGAATGTGAGCTTACACTTAAGGATTTAGATAAAATTCAAAAGAGTTTCTTGAAGGTGTTAACTGGTATTTATCATAAAAGAATTGAATACCCTAAAGATGAAAAAGGAGTAAAATAGTAGATGATATATTTTGATAATAGACAAGAAAAAGTAGAAATAAATGAGGAATTTGAAAGATTAGTAGAGGAAATAGTTCAATTTGCCTTGAAGGAAGAAGAAGTAGACGAAAAAGTGCAAATATCAATAGTGTTTGTTGATAATAAAGAGATTAGAGAAATTAATAATGAAACTAGAGGGATTGACAAGGAAACAGACGTTTTAAGTTTTCCTATGTTAGATTATGAAGATGGCAAAGTGTTTAAGGAACAGTATAAAAACTTTTCATTTGATGAAACTTATTACGATGGAGAAGAATTAGTTTTAGGTGATATTGTTTTATCACTAGAAAAATCACTAGAGCAGAGTGAAGAGTATAATCATTCATTTAAAAGAGAAACATCATATTTAATTATACACTCTATTCTTCACTTATTAGGCTATGACCACATGGAGGAGAATGAAAAGGGTATAATGAGAAAAAGAGAAGAAGATATATTGAATAAATTAAACATTAAAAGAGATTAAGATTTAAAAGAGGGGCTTAGTTAACATTGGTTCTTAAAGTGCTATGAGGGTGGGATTATATGAAATTTAAAAAACTTGTAGATAGTTTCAATCATGCTATAAATGGAATAATTCATGCAGTGAGAACACAGAGAAATATGCAGATACATATGGCTGCGACACTAGCTGTACTTATCGCTTGTTTCTTTTATGATATTTCAAGATTTGAATTTCTAATACTTGCAATTACAATAACAATGGTAATAAGTGCAGAATTAATAAATACTGCTATAGAGGCAGCAATAGATTCAACTACTAATTATTATCATCCCCTTGCAAAGATTGCAAAAAATGCAGCTGCTGGAGGTGTGTTAGTTACTGCCATTAATGCCATAATTGTAGGTTATATAATCTTTTGGGATAAACTAAGCAAAGCTACATATGTAGTAATTAATAAGATAAAAAACTCAGAACCCTACACTATATTTATAGCTCTAGTAATTGTATGTATAGTTACTATAATTGTGAAGGCTATATTTGGTGAAGGAACGCCGTTAAAGGGTGGAATGCCTTCAGGACATAGTGCCATAGCTTTTTCAATTGCTACAGCAATATCGTTAATTACAGAAGAACCTATTGTTGTTAGTTTAAGCTATCTTATGGCATTCATTACAGCACAAAGTAGAGTAGATTCTGAGGTGCATTCTGTATCTGAAGTGGTCGTTGGAGCCATTTTTGGTTCAGTACTTACACTGGTCATTTTTAAATTATTTAGTTAGGAGGTATTTTAATGGATATAGAAGTTTTAATTGATGAGGCAATAAAAGCGAGAGAAAAGGCTTATGTTCCATATTCGAATTTTAAAGTAGGAGCAGCAGCTTTATTTGAAGACGGAAAAATTTATTCAGGCTGTAATATAGAAAATGCATCGTTTGGTGCAACAAATTGTGCTGAAAGAACAGCTATTTTTAATGCTGTAGCAAAAGGAAATAGGGTACTTAAAGCGATAGCAGTAATAGGAGATACAAACAATTTTACAGCACCCTGCGGTATATGCAGGCAAGTAATTGCTGAATTTGCAGAAAATCCAGAAATTAAAATTGTAATTGTAAAAAATCATAAAGAATATATAGTGAAAACTTTAGATGAAATATTGCCAGGATCCTTTACAAAAAAAGATCTTGAAGTATAGGAGGAAAAAAATTAATGTTCAAATCAGGATTTATAACTATCGTAGGTAGGCCTAATGTTGGAAAGTCTACACTAACTAATCATATAATGGGTGAAAAGCTATCAATAGTTTCTCATAAACCTCAGACAACTAGAAATAATATTCAAACTATTTTAACTCGAGAAGACTATCAAATGGTGTTTGTAGATACTCCTGGTATACATAAACCTAAACATAAATTAGGAGAATATATGGTTAATTCTGCAAAGGATTCTATAAGAGATGTGGATTTAGTCTTATTCTTAATAACTCCAGAAGGAGAATTAGGAAGAGGAGATAAATTTATAATTGAGGCTCTTAAAGGCCAAAAAGCACCTGTTTTTTTAGTTGTAAATAAAGTGGATGAAAATACACAAGAAAAAGTAGCTGAAACGTTAGTTAACTATTCTAAGGAGTATGAATTTGCGGAAATTATCCCTATATCTGCTCTAAAGGGCAAGAATACTGATAAACTTATAGAACTTATGGTTAAGTATTTACCAGAAGGTCCTCAATATTATCCAGAAGATATGATTACAGATGTTCAAGAGAAGTTTGTAGTAGCTGAAATCGTAAGAGAAAAGGCATTAAAAACACTTCGTGAAGAAATTCCACATGGAATAGCTGTTGACATAATTCAAATGAAGCAAAATGAAAAAGGTAAATACACTATTGAAGTAGAACTAATATGCGAGAAAGATTCACATAAAGGTATAATTATTGGAAAAAATGGGCAGAGTTTAAAGAAGATTGGTGAGACTGCTAGGTATGAAGTGGAAAGATTCTTGAAAGCAAGGGTTAATTTGAAGATTTGGGTTAAGGTTAGAAAAGAATGGAGAGATAATCCACTATTACTTAAGGAATTAGGATACAAGAAGCTTAAATAAAGTAGGAGGAGATTATCCTGTCATTATTTGAAACTAAAGGAGTTGTAATTAAAACTCAAGATTTTAAAGAAAATGATAAATTAGTTTGGATATTTACTGAAAAGATAGGCAAGATTACTGTTATTGCAAAAGGTGCAAAAAAAAGTAGAAGTAAATATCTATCGGTTACACTTCCACTATGTTTTGCTGATTACATGCTATTTAGAGGTAAAAATCTATATACTTTATCTGAAGGAAAGATTAATAATTCATTTCAAGGACTACTAGGCAATCTTGAAAAGCTTACATACTCCTCATACCTATGTGAATTGATAGATATATGTTTAGTAGATGAAGAAAGTAACAGAGGATTGTTTAAAGACTTTGTTACTTGCTTATATTTATTAAATACAGATGCAATTGATTATGAACTATTGGTTAGAGCATTTGAACTTAAGATATTAAAGGCAACTGGCTATGCATTAAAATTAGATAATTGTGTATTATGTAATAGCAAGATGAATACTGGAAGCTATATTAGTATATCAAGTTTTGGAGGCGTTTGTGAAAAGTGTGAAAAGGAACATGGAGTTTATATTTCAAAGGGGGCATATAATGCTCTGAGATTCTTGAATTCATTAGATATGGATAAGATGTACAGAGTAAATATCACCCCAGAAATAAAAGAAGAAATTTCAAAAGTCACATCATTAATTTTTTCATCAAATTATTCCAAAAAACCAAAAAGTTTAGAAATGTTAGATTATATTAAGGAGAGATAAGTATGAGTGAAATAACATTAGAAAAAGTTGATAAAGTTATTGAAAGAACTGGGGTAAGTTATGGAGAGGCTAAAGAAGCTCTAGAAAGTTCTGAAGGTGATGTTTTAGATGCAATAATATATATTGAAAATCTAAAGAAGCAAAGAGAACAAGAAGAAGAAAATAATACTGGAGAAAGTATAGAAGAGTTTAAAGCATACTTAAAGGATTTAATTAATAAGGGAAATGTAACTAGAATTAAGATTAAGAAAGATGAAAAAGTAATTGTTGATGTTCCGGTAAATGCTGGTATTGCAGCTGGAGTTATAGGTATAATACTTCCTCAACTAATGGCTATTGGAGTTATTGCAGCTATTGTTACAAAAATAACAGTTGAGATCACAAAGGAAAATGGCGAAGTAGAAGTTGTGAATAAGTATATAAAAGGAGCGTATGAGGATATAAAATATAAAGCTTCAGATGCCTATGATATTATAAGAAATAAAGTGAATGATATGAAAAGTGGTGTTAAAGGAACTACTTATAAAGCTAATAAAGGAGATTCTTCAGACGAAAAGTTTTACACTTATACAGTTAAATTTGATGATGAAGAATAAAAAAATTACACCATTATCTAAAATGGAGAAAATGAAAGCAATTTAGCATTAATTGGACGTAAAATAAACTGGTGAGGGAATATTCAGTAAATTTGGTTGATTTTTCAGAAAA
Organism: Clostridium sp. YIM B02551; assembly: GCF_022324735.1. Taxonomy (NCBI): domain Bacteria; kingdom Bacillati; phylum Bacillota; class Clostridia; order Eubacteriales; family Clostridiaceae; genus Clostridium; species Clostridium sp. YIM B02551. The sequence goes on from NZ_JAKGTF010000006.1 coordinate 194,171, forward strand.
TTTAGTATAGTAAAACTATTAATACATGATATAATAATCATGTGAATAGCAACGCAAGTTTGAATAGTCTGAATATTCCCAAAGCTAAAAAGTGAGGGATTACTGTGAAATTTTCAAATAGGCAAGAAGAAATAATTAGACTAGTAAAAGAGGGACAGCCTATTACATCAGAGGCAATAGCAGAAAAATTAGGACTTACAAGAGCGGCATTAAGACCAGACCTATCAGTTTTAACTATGATGGGAATATTGGATGCAAGACCAAAAGTAGGATATGTTTATTCATCAAATCCTTCAAGAAGTCTAGTATATGATTACATTTCCAACATTAAAGCTAAGGATATCATGTCTAAGCCAGCGATAGTTTCAGAAGAAACTATGGTTTATGATGCTATTGTATATCTTTTCTTGAAGGATGTTGGAACTCTTTTTGTTGAAAACGATGGAAATTTGACAGGTGCGGTTTCAAGAAAAGATTTTCTTAAAATTGCAATAGGCGGTACTGATATTCACAAAGTACCCGTTGGGGTAATTATGACTAGAATGCCTAACATAATATATGCAAGCACAGAGGATACTGCCTTTAGTATTGCACAGAAGATAATTGGGCATGAAATTGATAGTATACCTATTATTGAAAAAGAAACTAGGGATGGTAGAGACATAATAAGAATAGTTGGAAAAGTATCTAAAACAAACATAACAAAGTTATTTGTAAGATTAGGAGATAGCTAATCATAAATAGCTAAATATAGAATTAAAGCACTATGGTAGATAATATGGGTATTTGTATCAATAACAAAATAAATAAGGGTAAGTTCAGCTAATAAGTATGTCTAATATGCAATTAATTAAATTTTTTAGTTGAATCCTTTAAGTTAATGTGAAACTTTCGGGGCTATAACTGATTCCCGTTAGTATATATAACAATAATTTTTGTATTGAACGGAGGAATATTGAGATGGAGAAAAATAAGTACGTATACCTTTTTAGCGAAGGTGACGCATCAATGAAAAACCTTTTAGGTGGTAAAGGAGCTAATTTAGCTGAAATGACTAAAATAGGAATACCTGTACCACAAGGTTTTACAGTAACAACTGAAGCTTGTAACAAATATTATGAAGATGGAAGAGTTATAGCTAAAGAAGTTATTGATCAAATAGAAGAAAAAATGAGTGAACTTGAAAAAATATCTGGCAAAGAATTCGGAAGTATTGATAACCCTCTATTAGTTTCAGTAAGATCTGGAGCAAGAGCATCAATGCCAGGTATGATGGATACAATCCTAAATCTTGGATTAAATGATGAAACTGTAGAAACTATGGCTAAGCTAACAAATAATGTTAGATTTGCATATGATTCATATAGAAGATTTATTCAAATGTTCTCTGATGTTGTTATGGGTGTAGAAAAGAGAATGTTCGAAGATCTTATAGATGAAATGAAAGAAGAAAATCATGTTCATTATGATACAGATTTAACAGCTGAAAATCTAAAAGAATTAGTTAAGAGATATAAGAATTTATATAAAAAGGAAAAAGGAACAGATTTTCCACAAGAACCAAAAGCTCAATTAATTGAAGCTGTAACTGCAGTATTCAGATCATGGGATAATCCTAGAGCTATAGTTTACAGAAGATTGAATGATATTCCTAGTGCTTGGGGAACAGCTGTAAACGTTCAAGAAATGGTATTTGGTAATAAAGGAGAAACATCAGGTACTGGGGTTGCATTCTCAAGAAACCCTTCAACTGGTGAAAATCTAATATATGGAGAATATCTAATGAATGCTCAAGGTGAAGACGTTGTTGCAGGTATTAGAACACCTCGTCCAATATCAGAATTAAATGATCAAAATGCAGAAATATATACACAATTTGAAAACATAGTAAATACATTAGAAGATCACTATAGTGATATGCAAGATATGGAGTTTACTATAGAAGAAGGAAAATTATACTTCTTACAAACTAGAAATGGTAAGAGAACTGCTCAAGCAGCTTTAAAGATTGCAGTTGATTTAGTTGAAGAAGGAGTTCTTTCTAAGGAAGAAGCTATTCTAAAAGTTGAACCAAAACAATTAGATTCATTACTTCATCCTAACTTTGATGAAAAAGAACTTAAAAATACAGATGCTATAGCTAAGGGGTTACCAGCATCTCCAGGAGCAGCTTGTGGTAAAATAGCATTTACTGCAGAAGAAGCTAAAGAAAGAGCTGAAAAAGGTGAAAAAGTAGTATTAGTTAGATTAGAAACTTCACCTGAAGATATAGAAGGTATGATTGCAGCAGAAGGTATACTTACTGTAAGAGGCGGTATGACTTCTCATGCAGCAGTTGTTGCTAGAGGAATGGGAACTTGCTGTGTAGCTGGATGTGGAGCTCTTAAAGTAAATGAAGCAGCTAGAACAGTAGAAGTAGAAGGAAAAGTATTAACTTCAGAAGATTGGATTTCTATAGATGGATCAACAGGAAATATCTATCCAACAGCTTTAAAGACAGTAGCGCCAGAAATATCTGGATACTTCGCAACATTTATGGGATGGGCAGATGAAATAAGAAAGTTAAAAGTTAGAACTAACGCTGATACTCCAAAAGATACAAAGCAAGCAGTTGAATTTGGAGCAGAAGGTGTAGGATTATGTAGAACTGAGCATATGTTCTTTGCTGAAGATAGAATAATGGCTGTAAGAGAAATGATCGTTGCTAAGACTGAAGAACAAAGAAGAAAAGCACTTGAAAAATTACTTCCAATGCAAAGAGAAGATTTCGTTGGAATCTACGAAGCATTAGAAGGAAGACCAGCAACTATCAGATTCTTAGATCCACCACTACATGAATTCCTTCCACATGCTGATGAAGATATAAGAGCATTAGCAAATGAAATGGGATTAACTTTTGAAGAATTAAAAGCAACTGTAGAAAGCCTACATGAATTCAATCCAATGATGGGTCATAGAGGATGTCGTCTTGCAGTATCATATCCAGAAATTGCAGAAATGCAAACAAGAGCAGTAATTGAAGCTGCAATTGAAGTTAAGAACAAAAAGGGTTATGATGTTGTTCCAGAAATCATGATTCCATTAGTTGGAGAAATTAAAGAACTTAAGTATGTTAAAGATGTAGTAGTTCATACAATAGAACAAGTTCTTGCAGAAAAGAATGTAGAACTTAAATATAAAGTAGGAACTATGATTGAAATACCAAGAGCAGCTATTACAGCTGACGAAATAGCTAAGGAAGCAGAATTCTTCTCATTTGGAACAAATGACTTAACTCAAATGACATTTGGTTTCTCAAGAGATGATGCAGCTAAATTCTTAAATGCATACTATGAAAAGAAAATATATGAATCAGATCCATTTGCTAAGTTAGACCAAACTGGAGTTGGAAGCTTAGTAAGAATAGCAGTTGAAAAAGGAAGATCAACAAGACCAGATATTAAATTAGGTATATGTGGAGAACATGGTGGAGATCCATCATCAGTTGAATTCTGTCATGATCTTGGATTAGATTATGTAAGTTGTTCACCATTTAGAGTACCTTTAGCTAGACTTGCAGCAGCTCAAGCACAAGTTAAAAATAAAAGATAATATGTAATAAATTTAAAGGCTTCAAGATTAATTCTTGAAGCCTTTAAATTTCTAGGTTATAATATTTATTCATAGCAGATATAATTGAGTTTGAAAAACTAACTTGATAGTCAGTTTTATTTACAACTTTTAATAGCAGAGTCATAAAAGAGGTTTTATTGCATTTCTTTATATTCTTATAGTAATCTCTAGATAACTTCCAATACTTTTGAGGGAATATTAAATAGGCTAGAATATACTTAATATCATCTTTTGTTAATGGATTAACTGAAATATAATTATTGAGACAAGATATAGCTAGTTCTAGATCCCATTTTGTGTTATTTCGTTTAAGAAGTCTCCTTAAAAAGTAGGATAGATCTTTTGCAACATAATCGTATTTACATTTATCGAAATCAATTACTTTAACAACGTTATCTTCAGAGATAAGTATATTCTTGTTTACATAATCACCGTGACAAAGAGATACGGTTAAGTTGTTATTATTTACAGAGGATAATATCTCTAAGGATTGTTTAGCTAACATAAGGTTATCATCAAAATGTGTTAAGAATACTTTTGAAAATTTATCTTTATAATTAAAAGCAGAGTTTGAACATTTTATCAAATCAGAAAAGTGCTTTTGAATAGATATGTAATAATTATCAAAACCTTTTCTTATGCTTGAACCATTAATAGGAATAAAGTTTTTGCCGCAATTATGCATTAAAGCTAAATTCTGAATAGATAGTATAATTTGTTCTAGGTTATCAAAGTCACATTTCTCTCCAGTAAGCCAAGGGGTCAATATGAAAATCATTCCTTTATAAATAACGTATCTACCTTTTGAATTAGTTGGTAAAAGTTTCGGAACAATAATTCCTTTTTTACTATACCACTCGATAGCAGAATAAACGTATAGCAAATCCATTTCATTATAATAAACTTTTTTTAAACAAAAATCTCCATAGTCAGTGGTTATTTTAAAAACTGCACGTTGCTTTTCGGTATCTTTAAATTTAACTGGGGTAACTTCACAACTATAAATATTATAGTGGGACAAGATGTTATCTTTTATTTCTTCAACACTTAAGAGTTGAGCCTGTTTCTTAAGAGCTTCCTTTGGCATAAAACCTCTCCTTATTAAATGCTTATATTTATAAGATATTAGTTGGTTTTTAAAATTATTCTAATAATAATTAATTAAAATATAATTAAAGGAGATATAATGTACTAAATAATTTACACTGTCGTCACCATGAGATGCAATATAAATTTTGCATATAGATACATAAATATTATTGTTTTTATAGACTATATATAAGAGAAAAATGAAGGAATTTAATGTTTCATATAGAATAAATTAATAAGAGGTGAATTATATGAATATAAGAGAAAAAATAGAAAGAAATGAAGAGTTGACTCTAATAAATGAAGCCTCCTTCTCCAAAAAGACAAAGGGAAGAAAAATGCAAGAAGAAAAAGATTTGACTAGAACTGATTATATGATAGATAGGGATAGAATACTTCATTCGAAATCTTTTAGAAGACTTAAGCATAAAACACAAGTTTACATTAAAACTTTCGGAGACCATTATAGAACAAGACTTACTCACACACTAGAGGTTTCACAAATTGGGAGAACAATAGCAGCTGGTATAGGCTTAAATGAGACTCTAGTTGAAGCTATGACACTTGGACATGATTTAGGGCATGTAGCATTTGCACATAATGGAGAAGAGGTGTTAGCTAAGTTTTTGCCTGGTGGGTTTAGACACAATGAACAAAGTGTTAGGGTTGTTGAGAGATTAGAGAAGAATGGCGAAGGCTTGAATCTCACTGAAGAGGTCTTAGATGGAATTTTACATCATAGTGGTTTCTCGAATGGAAGGGCTGATGCTAAGACATTAGAGGGACAGGTGCTTAAATATAGTGATAAAATTGCTTACATAAATCATGATATAGATGACTCAATCAGGGCTGGTTTATTGACTGAAGATATGCTGCCTAAAGAATTGATAAAAGTTCTTGGAGATTGTCATGGTGAAAGAATAGAAACTTTGGTTAATGATTGTATCAATAACACGTTAGATAATATATCAAAAGGAATAGTTAAAGTGAGCTTAAGTGAAGAAATAGGATCAGCTATGGCAGAACTTAGAAAGTTTATGTTTCAAAATGTATATTTAGGTGATGTGTTAAAAGTAGAAAGAAATAAAGCTAAGTTTGTACTAGAGCACGTAATTAATCATTATTATAAAAATCCTAATGAAATGCCGGAAATATATATGAATATAGCTGAGACAGAAGGTCTTCATAGAGGAGTTGCAGATTATATTGCCGGAATGAGTGATGATTATTGCTTAAATTTGTTCAATAACATTTATGTTCCAAAGTTTGTAATTTACTAAAAAAATTAGGAATAATACTATAGAATTATTGGTAAAATAAGTGTTGTCGTTATAAAATTAATAATTATCACTAAAATATTTTAATTATATTTCAGTAAAATTTTTAAAAAAATAATAAAAAAAATTTTTTTATGAAGGAATTAATATTTTTTTGTCGAATATAAAGTAAATTGTTGAAAAAAATTAATAGTAAGGAGGGGAACTCCTTGCAGATTCAAGAATCACTCATTGAGAGAATCAAGGAAGAAAATGATATTGTTGATATCATTTCAGAAACTGTAAGGCTTAAGAGATCTGGTAGAAATTACACGGGATTATGTCCATTTCATAGTGAAAAATCCCCCAGCTTTTCCGTATCACAGGATAAACAAATTTATAAATGCTTTGGTTGTGGAGAAGCAGGCAATGTTATTACATTTGTAATGAAAAGCAGAAAGTTAGACTTTATTGAAGCATTAAAAATTCTGGCCGATAGAGCTAACATTCCTCTGAATTTAGAAAATAAAGAGAATAGTGCAGCTGCAAGTAAAAAAGAATTAATGTATAAGATTAATACAGAGGCAGCTAGATTCTATTTTTCTAATCTCTTTAATGATAAAGAGGCTATGAGCTATTTTCAAAACAGAGGTTTATCAATTAAGACTATAAGAAGTTTTGGGTTAGGATTTTCCAAAAATCAATGGAATAATTTAATGAATTTCTTAAAAAGAAAAGGATACAAAGAAGAGATTTTAGAATCATTAGGACTTATCATTAAGTCAGAAAAAACAGGTAACTATTATGATAGGTTTAGAAACAGAGTGATGTTCCCAGTTTTTGATTTTAGAGGACGGATTATTGGATTTGGAGGAAGAGTACTTGATGACTCTAGACCCAAATATTTAAATTCTCCAGATAGTCTTATTTTCTCAAAGGGAACAAATCTTTACGGACTAAATTTTGCAATAAAAGATGGTCTTCCAGAAAGATACTTTGTAATAGTTGAGGGATATATGGATTGTATTTCTTTGCATCAACATGGTATCAAAAATGCGGTAGCCTCATTAGGAACTGCTCTTACGACAAATCAAGCTAGGTTAATGAAAAGATATGCTGACAAAGTAATAATATCTTATGATGCTGATTTAGCAGGTCAGAATGCTACATTAAGAGGATTGGAGATATTAAAAAATGCAGGCTTCGATGTAAGAGTATTAACAGTACCACAAGGTAAGGATCCTGATGAATATATTAGAAGTAATGGAAAAGAAGCCTTTATGAATTTAATTGAAGGAGCACTACCTCTAATTGAGTATAGGCTTAAAAAAGTAAAGGAAGGAATTAATTTTTCAAATAATGAAGATGTAATACTGTATAGTCAAAGAGTTACGGAGATTTTAGCAGAATTAAATCCAGTAGAAAAAGATGTGTATGTGAAAAAAATATCTGAAGAAACAGGTATAAGAGAACAGGCATTATATGACCAACTTTCTGATAATATGACGAAATTCCAAAAAGAAGAGTATTCTATGAATAATAAGGAAGAAAATGGAACAAAATCATATATAGAGCCTGCATACTTAAAAGGCGAAAGAGCATTACTTAAATTAATGCTTAAGGATGAATATTTCAACTTTATCCTTGAGAATATTACTGAGAGTGAATTAATTCTTAAAGCTCATAGGGAAATATATGGATTAATAGTAATTGCAAAGACTGAAAAGAAGAATGGGTTAGAAAGCTATGTTGAAAATAATTGTAAAACAGTAGATGCTCAGAAGGAATGGATTGAGATTGAAGAAATGGATATCTTTGATGAGAATATGGAAACATCTATAAAAGATTATATATACAACATAAGAAAACATAGACTTGATAGAAGAAAAGAAGATGTAAAAAGAAGTCTAAAGGAAAGCGAAGATAAAGGTGTGTTTGAGGAAACAATTAGCTTAGCAAAAGAGTTAAAAGATATAGATATAGAGCTCAAAAGATTAAAAAGAGGTTAGTGGAGATAGCGGAAGGAGGTAAATAAATGACTGAAAAAGTAACGAAAGCAGTGGGAAAACAAGATAAAGGTGTGGAATTAAAAGATAAAAGTGCTAGAATGACGGTTGTTAAAAAACTTATAGAAAAAGGGAAGAAAAATGGAACCCTTACTTATAAAGAAATTATGGATGAGTTAGACGAGATAGATTTAAGTCCAGAACAAATAGAAAAGATATATGAAGTATTAGAGTCTATGAGTATCGAGGTAATGGGTGATATTGGTGAGACTGAAATTGAAGAGGATTTAGAACTTACAATTCCAGAAGGTATTGCAATTGACGATCCAGTTAGAATGTATTTAAAAGAAATAGGTAAAGTTCCGCTATTGTCCTCAGAAGAAGAAATAGTTTTAGCACAAAGAATAGAGAACGGTGATCCGTATGCTAAGAAGAAACTTGCAGAAGCTAACTTGAGATTGGTTGTTTCTATAGCAAAAAGGTATGTTGGAAGAGGAATGTTATTTCTAGACCTTATTCAAGAAGGAAATTTAGGATTAATTAAAGCCGTTGAAAAATTCGATTTTACAAAAGGATTTAAGTTTTCAACATATGCAACATGGTGGATAAGACAGGCGATTACTAGAGCCATAGCTGACCAAGCAAGGACAATTAGAATACCAGTTCATATGGTTGAAACAATTAATAAATTAATAAGAGTTCAAAGACAATTACTACAAGAATTAGGAAGAGATCCTTTCCCAGAGGAAATCTCAAAGGTTATGGATTTACCAGTTGAAAAAGTTAGAGAAATACAAAAAATTGCTCAAGAACCAGTTTCTTTAGAAACTCCAATAGGAGAAGAAGAAGATTCTCACTTAGGAGACTTTATTCCGGATGATGATGCTCCAGCACCAGCTGAGCAAGCTGCATTCACAATGCTTAAAGAGCAATTAATTAATGTTTTAGATACCTTAACCCCTAGAGAAGAAAAGGTGTTAAGACTTAGATTTGGTTTAGATGATGGAAGAGCGAGAACTCTTGAAGAAGTTGGTAAGGAGTTTAACGTAACAAGAGAAAGAATTAGACAAATTGAAGCTAAAGCTCTTAGAAAATTAAGACATCCAAGCAGAAGTAAAAAATTAAAAGACTATTTAGATTAATCAAATTAGCACCTTTAAGGTGCTAATTTTTTTAATAACATATGGAAAAAAATTACTGCAACAGGCATTTTATAAGATTTTTTTATAATACTATGCTATAATAAACTTTGAGGTGATTTTCATGAAGGAATTTAAACCTAAAAAAAGTATAGTTATACTTGAAATATTTATATATTTAATACTAGCAAATGCTGCATTATTTTTAATGTCTAAATTTGTGGATTCGTATGTAGAGATAAATTTATTTAAAGTACTAGTAGGAATGTTTGATATATATTGTTTATATTATATATTTCTAACAGGATCACTAAAGTATTTTATTAATGAAAAAGGAATAGTTATAAGTACTTTATTCGGTATAAGAAAGATTAATATAGATTTTAATACAATAGATGGATACTATACAGTGTCAGGAGCCATAAAAGGTTTTAAGTTAACAGGCTTTGGAAGATTCAGATATGCTTTTGGAAAGTATGTAATAGAGAATGTAGGTGTAACACATATGTTTGCAACGTCAAGCAGTGAATTAGTATACATTCATACAAATAATATGTCTTATGCAATATCACCAATTGAAGTTAATGAATTTGTAGATTCACTTAAAACAAAAGGAAAAGAATTTAAGACGTTTAAAATAAACAAAAATAAACATACCGAAATTTATAAAGATAAGAAGGTATTTATTCCGTTCATCTTAGTAACAATAATAATTATTGTTATGATATTAGTACCATTTCTTTTATATCTTAGCAATAAACTTCCTGTACAAATGCCGTTAAGTTTTGATTCGAATTTCTACCCATTAGTACAGGGGACAGGCAAAAATTTTGCCTTTAAGCAAATGTCATATGGGGTATTGAATATGATAATTCTTGTATGTATGTATTATGCATCATATTTTCACGCAAAATATGATAAGAAATCAGCATACAAATATATTTATATATCTTTAGCAATTGCATTAACATTTCTAATTGTTCAGATTAGAATATTAAATAATTTCATGTAGACAGGAGTAATTATGGAGTTAAGCCAAAGATTAAAGTGTATAATTCAAAATATGAATAAATGCCAAAGTATAATTGATGTAGGAACAGATCATGGATATATACCAATTCATGCAGTTGAAAATGGAATAGTAGACTTTGCTATTGCATCTGATATTAATAAAGGACCAAAGGAGAAAGCAGAAAGAAATGTTAGACTACTTGGGTTATCAGATAAAATAGAATGCAGATTAGGGGCAGGTCTTAATACTGTAAAGGAAAAAGAAGTTGAAGCAGCAATTATGGCTGGAATGGGCGGGAATTTGATTAGAGATATAATCATTCAGGATTTTAATAAGGTGAAGTGTTTTAAATACATGATTTTAATGCCAGCTCAAAATCCAGAAGTTATAAGGGAATTTTTATATACTAATTCTTTTCAAATAATAAAGGAAGACCTATGCTTTGAAGATGGTATCTTTTATGAAGTATTTAAAGTAAAGTACAGTGAACAAGCAATAAATGAGAGTATGGATGTGTTTGATTATGAATTTAGTCCAATACTTATAAAGGATAAACATAAGTTACTTAAAGAGTTTATAGAAAGTAAAATAAGTAAATATACAGCAATTCTTTCATATATAAATGATGATAGTCCTGGAGCAAGAATTAGAAGAAATGAGATAGAAAAGAAAATTCTTAGGATAAAGGAGATTGCTATATGAAGGTGAATGATATTATTGATGTGATGGAGAGTATAGCACCACCATTTTTAAAAGAGGATTATGATAATGTTGGTCTTATGGTAGGAAGTAGAGAGGCAGAGGTGTCTAAAATACTTATTGCCTTAGATGCTACTCTTGAAGTTATTGAGGAAGCAAAGGAATTAGGGGCTGAGTTAATAATAACTCATCATCCGTTGCTTTTTAGAAAGCCATCAAATATAACAGATGATACTTTGCTCGGTAAAAAAATAATATCTTTAATTAAAAACAATATAAACTTATATTCAAGTCATACTAATTTTGATTCAGTAAAAGGCGGCTTAAATGATAAGATAGTTGAATTGTTAGGTTTTGAGAGTAAAGAAGTAATGAGTCCAATTAATATTAAGGGTTTCAATGAAAGTGGACTTGGAAGAATAATAGAACTAAATGAAAGTATATCTATAGAGGATTTAAATAAAAGAATAAAATCTTCACTTGGAGTAAAAAAATTAAGATGTGTAATAGGTAGTAGTAATCCAATTAAGAAGATAGCTATAATAAATGGAAGTGGGCAAGATTTTTTCTCATTAGCTTATAGTAAAAATGTAGATTGTATTATAACAGGAGATACTACATATCATTATGCTAGTGATTATAGAGAAATGGGTGTAAATATAATGGATATAGGCCATTATGGAAGTGAATGGCCAGTATTTGTAGCTTTATCTGAGATAATAAAACAAAAATTAGAAAGTAAAATTGAAATAATTATTTCTAAAAAAACTATGGATCCATACGATTTCTTTTAGCTTAGAAAAAAATTCTAAGCTTTTTTTATTATATTATAATAACAATAGATAAAGTAATCATAATATAATAAAAACAATATATTTATCGAGGGAAAAATGGGAAAAAAGAAAGATAGTAGGTATAAGCCTGGTGTTGGCTATATGAGAGGAACAATAGATGACTTAACTGAAGAGTCAAAGAAGTTTTTTCATGATGTTAAAGATAATTATAACCCGTCTAAAGTTAAAAAAAGCTTTAGTGGATTTTCTAATTCATTTTTAAGAGGGTTTGGGCTCGGCGGAATTAGAGGCTGTGGATGTGGAAGAAGGCGCTTTGGATCAATAAAATTAGGAATATATATAGGTTTATTTTTGTTTCTAGTTTTTTGTGGACTTAGGTTGTCAGCTATAATATTAGTAATGTTATTAATTATAGCTTTAGAATTTTGCTGATTATTCCAAAAATTTTTCCAAATAAAATAATTTGCAAAAGGAAAATATATATGTTAAGATAATTCTTGCGAGTAAGCCAGATAATCGCTGCTAGTTTTGAACTAGGAGAGGAAAGTCCGAGCTCCGTAGGGCAGGGTGCTGGTTAATTGCCAGTGGAGGTGACTCTAAGGAAAGTGCAACAGAGATATACCGCCTAGCTTTTTGCTAGGTAAGGATGGAAAGGTGAGGTAAGAGCTCACCAGCATATAGGTGACTATATGGCTATGTAAACCCCACCTGGAGCAAGACCGAATAGAGAGGCATATGGGGCTGCCCGTCCCGCCTCTGGGTGTGTCGCTTGAGCTTATTGGTAACAATAGGCCTAGATAGATGATTGTCAAATACAGAACTCGGCTTATAGACTTATCTCGCAAGGATATGAAAACCACCACGTTAAAGCGTGGTGGTTTTCTGCGTTCTGCCATTATTATGTGTTATTGAATAACAATAGGTAATGCTTATATAGAAAGATCAAGTGTTCAAGGGATAAGAGAAATGAAAAGTTCATACAATCCTCCTACCTTGATTTTTTATTTATATTTAGATTATAGCAGGTCATATCAGGTATTATATACAAAGCTTCTAGTAGCGACTTCGAATTGAAATAAGTGCAGTATTATTTTGAATTGGAAGGAACCGCATAGGCAGTCTTATTATCAAAGGATATAACTAAAACAGGGGTTCCTTCTTCTAAATTTTTATAAATTTTATCAGTACAAATTACTTCCCGAATATAAGCATTTGTATCTGGAAATAAAACAGCTACATAATATTTTTTTTGGCTGGAGCTTTCTGCAGAGGATTTCAAAGAATACTTACTTTTCACTATACCATACTGTGCTTTTTTACAGATGGAATCTATAGTACTAAGTATTTGTTTTAATACGAAGCATAAAACCCAGAAGAACATTAAAGTTATAAGTAAGAAGCCAATAATTTCCTTGTTGAATTTTTCGGTGCTGGTTTTTATGGTATCGTATAGTACGTATGAAGCAAAAATAAAAGCCAAAAACGCAATAATGAAGTGAAATGAGAATTTAATAGTTAGTTTTCTAGCCAGTTCTTCAACAAAATTAATGTCAATACTATTTATTTCAACACATTGAAGCTCAGATACTTTGATTTTACTATTATTATTATTATCTTTAAGAATGTTTGATAATCTAGAAGACCCCATAGTTTTTCCCTCCATTTTACAATTTATGTTAATAATAACAAAAGTTGATGATAAATAAAAGTCTTTATCAGCTTTAAAAAAAATTAATATATTGTTAATAGACAGTTTACAAATTATGGTAATTGTGATATTATTATCAACGGTATATGGAAAAAAGAGTAAATGAGGGGGCATTTAAAGTGAAGCAGGTTTTTAAACGGTTTGTTATTATGCTAGGTTTAGCGATGCTAGTAGTTTCAAAACCTAGTATGGCATTGGCTCAAACTACCGAGCAAGATAACTTGAAGGTTAAGTTTGAAGCTCAGCAAGTACAAGATAGTAGTGATGAAACTAAAGGAAAAGTTACAATTACTAATGTAGGAATTAGGCCTATTGAGGACATTAGTATTGAAAGCATTCTTCCAGAGGGAATTAAGCTTAAAGAAGGCAGTGCTCTAAGTAAAAAAGTAGGGTCCTTACAAGCAGGAGAAAGTGTTAATTATGAATTTTATGGTAAACTAGAAAACTCATTGCCGCCTGGCTCCAGTAACCCAGCACCTGGTAATGGCGGAGAGGTAAATAATCCTTCCACAAACGGACCCGGGGGTATTTCCAAGGATGTTGTAGATAGTGTAAAAACAGGTGATGATAATTTAATAGAATCATTAGTAGTTTTAATTGTTATTTGTAGTGGGTTAATTGTTCTATTATCAAGGAAAAAGATTAAAGCTAAAAAAGCATTATCTATATTTATTTGTGTAACTTTGGGATCTACTTTAATAGGAAATTCAAAAATGGTACAAGCTGTTGGAGGTGAGAACAAAAAAATATCTGTTAAAGAGAATATTATAATTAACCAGAAATCATATACTCTTGAAACTGTTGTTAGTTATAAAATTCAATCTGATGTAGTTGTACCTTCAGGAAATGTAATTAGTAGAGGTCAGTGGATTTCCATGTTGATGGATACTATAGCTTTGAAAAGTGAGCAGCAGCTGGACTCAGATGACACAGAAAATATATTTAATGATATAGAAGGTAATCAATATAAAGAAGCTATTACAAAGGCAGCAATCCATTCTATTATAGGTGCTGAAGATGGTGCCTTTAGACCAAACGAGCCTGCAACTCGTGAGTTTGCAGCTGTAACAGCGGTGAGAGCAGCAAATTTCCAACCAGTTAAGAATATTGTATGCGATGATGCTAATGAAATAACATCTTTAAAAGAAGTAGAAGCAGCAGTTTCAATGGATATTATAAACTTAGATAAAAATAAATTTTATCCTTCACGATCATTAACAAAATCAGAAGCTGAATATGTGCTGGATGGAATAAAAGCAGTATTAAAAAGCACCATAATAGACCCTAATTATGATAATGATATTGAGTATAAGGAAGGGGTTATTGAACTCAAAAATGACGTTTCATATAAAGTTAATGGAGCAATTGTCACTTTCGATTTAAATGATAAAACTAAGAATTTAAAGAAAGATGATGTATTTATTCTTCCAGATCAAACACCATATAAGGCTTCAAGTGTTACTATAGAAGGCAATAAGGTAATAGTTGATACTGTAGAGCCTAAAATTGAAGAAACATTAGAATATATAGATGCTCAAGGATATGGTACTGTTGATATGTCGCGCTTTATTCCTGAAGAAGGGGTAGGAGTAGTTCAAACTAATACTAGTAGAATTATTACTAATGCTTTAAACGTGAATGAGGGAGGAAGTATAAGTGGACCAGGAGAAATCAAACTAAATGTTGATAAAGAGTTACAAAATAAAATGAAACTGGCTGGTGAGGTTTCTATTAAAATACCAGAGGTTTTATATAAGGCTGATGTAGATGTTGGACTATTTAATATAGATGTTAATAATGTTTACCTTAAATTCAAAGAAGAAGCTAAGGCAACAGGAAAGTTAACTTTATTTAGTGATGAGGGCTCTACACCCAAAAAAGATGGATTCATTGAACTTGGAAAAGTTCCAATTGCAGGAATACCTGGAGTTGCTATATATGCTGAGATTGGACTAGGTTACACTTTCGAAGGGGAAATCAGTGTATCTGTAACTCTCAAGGGAGAACTGGGAGCTCAGGTATTAAATAATCATTTGAGAGCAATTAAAGATATTAATCTAGGATTTAATGGTCTAGAGATAAATGCTAAATTTAAAATGGGACCAAAAATTAAGGGATTATTAGAAGTTTGTTCACGTTGGGATTTAATAGACTTTTCAGCTTTTGGTGGAGGTGCAGCAGATGCAACAGGCACAGTTCGTGATAATGGGCTTATTTGTCTTGATGCTGGCGTTTATGTATTTGCAGAACTATCCGCATTAGATGAAGGTATTATAGGAGATTGGCTGGATTTGGGCTATACTTGGGAGATATTCAATAAAGAAAATAGCCCCCTTAAGAAAAATTATCACTTTGAAAATTTACAGATTGTACCTCAATGTACCTATGGAGCAGGAACTCTAAATGGTACGGTTTCAGAAGCTGGAAATAGGTCAAGCTTTATTGGTGGCGCTTTAATAGAGGTTCGTGATTCCGTTAAGAATAAAGTTATTAAAACAGTAACTAGTGATGCCAACGGACAATATAGTGTAAAACTTCAAGAAGGTACTTATAACCTAGTAATTTCCAAAGACGGTTATATTTCTTTTGGAAGCCAAGAGACTATTTCAAAAAATGAAGTAAAGTATGTTCAAACTTATTTAATGGTAGCGCAAGGTCATGAGGGTGAAGAAGGTATTGCAGGAGGAAAAATAACTGATGCTTTAACTGGTGGAAATATTTCAGATATTTCAATAAAAGTACGAAAAGGTTGGAATAACCTCTCAGGAAATGTTGTAACTGAAACTTCTACAAACCAGAGTGGAGAATATCAAGCTAAGCTTACCCTTGGAAATTACACTGTTGAAATGATTAAGGAAGGTTATGTAACTAATTCTTATAATATTTATGTAGCATCCGGCAGTGCATTAAATCAAAACAATACTCTTGTACCTGATTCAACTGAAATACCTGCAGGTGACTTGAGAATGGTACTAACTTGGGGGGAAGAACCCTACGATTTGGATTCTCATTTAGTTGGAACTACTGCAGATGGAAATGGATATTTCAGTATTTATTATGATAATAAAGAGTATAATGCAAATGGAGTTAAGTATGCAGATTTAGACTTAGATGATACAACCTCCTATGGTCCTGAAACAACAAGTATTTACAAGATGAATAGCGATAGTAAGTATAGTTTTTATGTCCATGACTTCACTAATAGATATGATAGTTCCAGCACTGCAATGTCAAATTCTGGTGCGAAGGTAGAGGTATATAAGGGAAATAAGTTATGCGTTACTTATAGCATACCAACAAATAACCCTGGATGTTATTGGCATGTTTTTGATTATGATGCTAAAACAAATAAAATAATTCCTGTAAATTCCTTTGTTAATGGAATAGTGTACGGAAATGCAAATGCAGGGATAAGTGCACGTCAAGTATCCCCTTTGCCAACATGGGAGACAGGAGAAAAGAAAGCAAATTAATTTGATTGACTTAAAATATAAGTAACTAAAATAAAGCTGATAAAATTATATATAACATATTTTTATCAGCTTTTTCATTAACTTGGATCGTATTTTGAAGGGAAAATATTATGAAAAAATTAATTATATTAATATTAAGTTTAATTATTACTGTATCATTAGGAATAATAACATATAAAAGTTATCTTTATCACAAGGATAAAAGTGTATATTTAGAAATTCAGAAGTATAAGCCTAAGATTGCTGATTTTAAGGAAGAAAGTACAGTCAACCCAGAGGAAATGAAACTTTTAAATATTAATAGTGATTATAAGTTTTGGATTAGTATAGGCAATACCAAGGTAAATTATCCAGTTGTTCAGGGTGATAATAATACCTTTTATCTAAAACATAACTTTAATGGAGAATATAGTATATCCGGCACAATATTTGTGGATTATAGAAATAATATAAATGAAGATAAAAATATAATTATTTATGGACATAATATGAGAAATGGAACAATGTTTGAAGATATAAATAACTTTAAAGATGAAAATTTTTTTAATGATAATTATATAAGTATCATTAAAGGAAACAAAGAATATAAATACGAAGTATTTTCGGTATATGTAGTACCAACAAATGAGGCTGTATTTAAAGTAAGCTTTAAAGATGATGATGAATATCTAAAATATTTAAAGGCATTAGCTGAAAGATCATTATATATAAAAGAAGTTAACCTGGATAAAAACAGCAATATTATTACATTAGCAACATGTAGCTATGAATATAATAATGCAAGAACTATAGTGCATGCCAAACTTTTATATTAATCCCAGTAAAGCTGAATAATTACCTTACTGGGATATTTTAATGATATTTTTGAATTTGTTAAAGGTACTAAAAATTTGACTTTTACGGAGAGTTCTAATAACTGGTAATTAGTAATATTCATACTGAGTAAAGTATTAAAATAGAGGTGTTATATATACGGACAACTGCTTGTTAATAAAAAATAGTGCATTAATTTAGCAAGGGGGTTCTTATGAAATTAAAAAAAACATTCTCACTATTTCTTATCCTTGTGCTTTCATCGGTATTTCTATTATCTTGCGGAAAGGATAATACTGATAAAAGTGACGTAGATACTTTAAATACTACACAAGATACAAACTTACAAAAATCAACTAGTGTATCAACAGATGTAAATGAAGTGAAAGGAAACGATACTATAGTCGGTTGTGCAAAAATGTTTGTAAATGCCTTAATCAATGCTGATGGCAAGACACTGGAGTATTTGGATAAGATAGAAGGTACTTCTGCCACACCAGATAGTTTTGTAAGTATTATTGCACCTAACTTTAAGAGCTATAACATCGATAATTTTACCTTTGAACTTCATGAAAAAGAAGGATATGTAAGTGCAAACTCTTCTGATGGGAAAATTATATTAAACTTAACCATAAAAAATATTGGTGGTGAATATTTTTTAAGTAATTTCGAGCAAATAATGGATGAAGACAATGCGAATTTAGTTTCTGAAGAACCAACAGAAGGGGCAGCAAATCCCCAAGAGGATACAATTCTAATAGGCAGTTATGTAAAGTTTGGAACCTATAGGGGACAACCAATAGTTTGGAAATGCGTAGATAATAGCAATGGTTTAATGTTAGTAGCTGAACAAATGATTTGCTTGAAAGCTTATGATGCCGCTGAAAGTGGAAATTATAAGCTTACTTCAATAGAAGTGCAGGGCCAAGGTAGCAATAAGTGGGAAAATTCTAATATAAGAGAATGGCTCAATAGCCTAGATAACAAGGTGAAATATACTACACAGCCGCCAACAGAAAAAGCAGTAATTGGTTATTGGTATGATGATGAGCCTGGGTTTCTCACTAATTTTACACAAGCTGAGAGAAACTCAATAACAATTGTTAATCATGATGGTGTAAGTGATATGGTATATTTGTTATCTAAGGAAGAAGCTAATGAATTTATTCCTCCTCATAGTAAAATTAAAAATACACCTCAAGCGATAATACTTGAAAGAAATGAAAATATTGACTATGGTGACAACTATTTTTGGACGCGTACACCTTTTGAAAAAAGTGCAGTTCAGGTATGGGCAATATTTGGACCAGACACCAGTAGTTCATCAACAAACGTTGTTAGTGAAGTTAGACCTAGAAATTCATTTGAAGGGTATGGGAGAGGTGGTGTTCTTCCAGCTCTAAACTTGAAAGAGAATAGTTTTAAATCAGGCAGTGGAACTTTACAAGACCCATATGTAATAAACTAGCAAATATTATTGACTCATATATTATGTTAATGTATTTTGTAATGGTGACAAGGGTGGAGTAATATATTCCTAAGTACAGTAGTAAATATTTAATATAAAATTCAGGCTAACATCGTAATCAATAACACGATGTTAGTTTTTTTGTACCATTAATGAACCTAAGGCAATACAGTAAACTAAATTATAGTATATAAAAAACACACCCAAAAAACTAACTCTGAAATATATTTTGGAAGTTGTAATTTTATTGTAACAAATTACAAATAGTGGAAATATACTATTTTTAGCTGTTCTAAATTAAAAGGGGGAATATAATGTATTGTAGAAATTGTGGTAAAGAAATTTTAGAGAATGACAAATTTTGTCCTGAGTGTGGTACAAAAAATGAGGCTGGAGCAATACAAAATCAATCTTCAAATATACCAAATGTAACTCAAGTTACTAAATCGGTATTAGATTCGATTAATCTTTCAAAAGATAAAAGTATAGATTTTTATATTACTCTTGTATCTTCTGTGGTAATGGTATTTTTAATGTTTGGCGGCTGGGTAAAAGCATCATTTTTAGGTATACAAAGTAATAGTTTTTCATTATATAGAATATTTAGTTTAGCAAACCAATTTAAAAATTTTGATAGTCATAATAGTTTTGTATCCGCTTTTAATTTTTTTGCTTTTCTCTTTTTTGTAGGTGCTATTTTGGGTTCTTTACTATTATGCGTATACTGTTACAAGCTTATTAAGGATTTTAAGAGTAGTTTGCTTTGGGGGAATCGTGCAATGATAACAGTTAGTTTATTATCTGCAGGATTTATTATAGTGATAATGATAGTAAATTCAAGTTTAAAAAGTGAAAGTTACGGATTGGTATCTAATTTACTTTCTTTTACGGCAACACCTTTTATTGTATTAGTGGGAGGACTTGCTAATAAATTTTATTTTTTGAAAAAGTTAAAGAGTGAAATTCCACATTAAGTGCACTTAAACAATAAATCCTGAAAAAATTAATATATAAGCTATTTAAAAATATAGGGGGGATTTTTTTGTATTGTGTGAAATGTGGAAAAGAAATGAAATCGAATGCAAAGTTTTGCACGAATTGTGGAGAGCCTGTAGGACCAAATGAAACGGAAATTGTTAGTGAGTATGTTGATAAATATGAAGAAAATACTATAAATGCTGAAGATTTAACAATGTCTGAAGGTCAAAAAGAAGAGAAATATTACGATATTGATAACAATGATAACAATGATAACAATGATAACAGCGATAATGAAATTAATAGTGAAGATAATATAAATGAATTTAAAAATAGTGATGAATTAGAAGTTACTTCTGCGTCTCAAATTAATAAAAATAACAGCATGTTAAACAAACAAAAAAAGTTGCCCAAAAAGAAATTAATAATAGCAGTCTCTGCTTTTGCAATAATCTTACTGGGTGTATTTATTATAACGAATATATTTAAGAATACAAAATCTATGCTTAATGAAGTTGAGACTACATTGGCTTCTTGTGATGAATATATATTAGATAACAATAAGTCAGAATATGATACTCTAAAGAGTAGAGTAGCCACTGAAAAAAAGGAACAAAACAATCAAAAAATAAAAGAATTATTAGCCGATACTAAGAATTTTATAACTAAATTAGAGAAGGACAATAATAATATAATAGATAATATGCTTAAAGAAACAAAAGCAAAAGATACTTCTAGGGCATACCCCGATGAACTTGAAAAAATAAAAGGTTATGAGGATAATGTTACAGCCTATAAGAAAGAAAACAAATTTATTAGTGCTAAAAAGGTATTAACTGATTGGAATAACCTACTTATAACAATAAATACTAATCATGATAATTATAATGTAGTCGTTAATCAAATTGATTTTAATAGTTATCCAAAAATAAAGGTATATTTATCAATAGAAGATAAAAATACAAAAGAAGTACCTAATAATTTAGATCCTCGTTTTTTCTACATTTCAGAAAAAAATGCGGATAAGAATGAATTCATAAAGCAGACAATTCAAAAAGTAACACAATTAAATCAACAGGAGAGTTTAAATATTAATATAGTAGCAGATGTAAGCGATAGTATGACTGGTGCTCCATTACAGAAAGCTCAAGTAATAATGACTAATTTTTTGGATCAAGTTCAATTTGATATAAAGGATGAAGTTGAGTTAACAGCCTTTTCCAATGGGGTTCGGACATGTGCATCATTTACAGACAAAAAAGAGCTTTTAAAAAATCAAATAGCTAATCTTAAAACTGAAAATCTTACAGCACTGTATGATGCTCTTTTTGCAGCAGTTAATAATACTGCCGTACAGAATGGTGCAAAATGCGTAGTAGCATTTACTGATGGACAAGATAACTTCAGTAAAGTTACACCTGATGAAGTAATTCAGGTAGCAAAGAGATATAATGTGCCAATATTTATCATAGGTATAGGTTCTGGACTCGACACTTCAAATTTAGAGAATATAGCGAAGAGTACGAATGGGTTATATAAGCAAATAAACAATATATCAGATATGTCAGATCTATATCAGAAAATTTATAAACAGAACAAGGAAATGTATCTTATTGAATACGAATCTCAGGAAAAAAATAATATGATTGATGAAAGAACATTAAAAATAGATGTTCAAACCCGTAAAGAAGGTGGAGGAACAAGTTACACATTTACTCCAAGAATGCTTATTTCAACTCAATCAGATCTAAACAACACTGATGAAATATCAGGATTGATTGGAAATTATTTAAGAAATTATATTAAGGCAATTAACAATCATGATTATTCTTATATAGAAAGCTATTTAGTTCCTGGTGGAGGCGTTGAAAAAGAGGTTAAACCATATATCATGAATGATATACAGGAACAATTGCTCTCACTTGAAATAATAAACAAAGAATTTAAAGACTCTGATACCTGTATTGTTACTACAAGAGAAACTTATGAAGTACAAAATCATGATGATCCATTACACATGAGGGTATTGGAAGGAAAATACGAAGTTAAGAAGCAGTCAGATGGAAAGTGGAAAATTTTAAATTTTGCAGACCTATATAAGGTTATATCAAAAATAAATTATTAAACTAGTTAGAAATAAAAACCACCACGTTAAAGCGTGGTGGTTTTCTGCATTATGCCATATAATTATTATATGCTATCAAGGTTATTAATACTGCTAGAGATAACCAAGTATAAAGGAGGGTAAAATGAGTATAGAAATTATAAAGGCTGATAATAAAAATAGTGATTTCATTATGCTTATAAATGAATTGGATAAGGATCTTAGGGAAAGAAATGGAGAAATACAAGATCAATATGATAAACATAATAAGGTTCTTAATATAAATGATGTTGTAATTATATATGTTGATAAAAAGCCTGTTGCCTGCGGTGCTTTTAAGGAATACAATACTGAAACTGTAGAGCTTAAGAGAATATTTGTATTAAAAAGTTTTAGAGGACAAGGATTATCAAAATTGTTGGTTAGTAGCTTAGAGGAAATAGCAAAAACTCAAGGGTATAAATATGCTATTTTAGAAACAGGAAGAAAACATATTGAAGCAATTAATTTATATAAAAGAAGTGGATATACAATAACTGAGAATTATGATCCATATATAGGTATGCCAGAGAGCGTTTGTATGAAAAAAATTATATATAAAAATTAATATGAATACCGTATTTTTCATCAATGAATGATACGGTATTTTTGTACATTTTTTTAATTATATTTTTTGAGATAGTAGCAAATATAACATTTAAAGCATTATATTATAGCTATAAATCAAGGATAATTTAAACTTGTATAAATCTAAAATCTTAAGGTAAATATAGACATAACAAATTTATCATAAATTAATATATTTTATGTGACCAAATTGTTAATATGTTTAATCTATGTTAACTTGTTTGTTTGTATAAATACTATTATAATCTAAAAGTTGATATATAATAAAAGCTTTGAGAGGCGGTGAGTAGAGTGGAAGATAGTCCCGAACCTAATAATGACACGATATTTGAGTTAAAACTAAAAAGGTGGGGGATATTATACACTCTGTATAGTTAGCTTAATATCCTCCATTAAGAAAAGGAGGATGCTTACTATGTTTACACTACCATTCAAAAATGATAAAAAACAGCAATCAATTAACATTAAGAGCATAAATACAGAGGTGAAGATAGTAGAATTTGGTGGACTTAAATGGATAGATATCATAAAGCCTACTAACAATGAAATTAATATGCTTAAGGAGATGTATGACTTTCATGATCTTTTATTAGAGGATTGCATGACTGAACATCAAAGACCTAAAGTAGATTCCTATGAAGATTACAGTTTTATCGTGCTTCATCTTCCTAGATATAAAAAAGAATATTTTAGACTTGATTTTGAAGAAATAGATATTTTTATAGGACATGATTATTTAGTTACACTTCATGAAGGAGAACTTAAGCCGTTAGTAGAGCTAGCACAAAAATGCGAATCAAGTGAAATTTCACAAAGTGAGTATATGGGAAAAGGGTCTGCACTATTATTGTATGAGATAATAAAAACACTGTTTGATTATTGTTTCCCTATGCTAGATAAAATTGGTAATATTGTTAATGAGATAAACAGGCAAGTATTTACTAATCGATCTAAAGATATGCTTGAAGTTATATCAAGAACGAAGATGCAAATCATTAACTATAGAAGCGTAATAAAACCATTAAGACCAGTTATTTTAACACTGGAAAAGGTTATTCAGAAATATCTACCAAAGGATATGGATATATACTTTGATGATATAACAGATAAAATAGAAAAGATATGGGATATGCTTGAGAATTATAAAGAAGTAATAGAATCAGCAGATAATACTTTCGCTTCATTGACTAATCACACAATGAATGGGTTAATGCGTACCTTTACTATAATTCAAGTTGCTATATTGCCAATGACACTAGTAAGCGGATTGTTTTCAATGAATGTGCAAGGAATTCCTATGCACAATTATGAATTGGCCTTTTGGATAGTATTTGGGATGATATTCATTCCAACAATATTTATTGGTATGTTATTCTTTATTAAAAAGGATAAGTGGTTTTAATCACATAATAAGCACATAAAATTGACACACAAATGAAATATAAATCATTTATTATAATAATAAGATAAGTTTTTTTATAAATTTCCCCCTTTAAAAACAGCTAGTAATTTTATATATTCTAGCTGTTTTTTATTTTTTGTTTTTTCGACATAAAAGGAGAAATTTAGAAGGTATTTGAATATAATGGGTATTATAGAAAGTAATTCAATTTGAAGTATTATATATGTTAGGAGGTTCAGAATGAGAGAAATGGATCCAGATATGTTTAAGGCAATTAATGATAATTTCAAGAAAATGCTTGAACATGAAGGCTTTGATACAAGAAATATAGATTCTGATAATATGGAGAATTTTTTGGGTAAGTTATTACAAGGAGGATATCAGATTAAACAAGAAAGACAAGCAGGAGCAAATACAATGGCTTATATCCTTAAAAAGAATGGAAAAGTATTATCAACATTTACTGTAAAAAGAGAAGGGACTAAAGTAAATGTATCAAAAGTAAAGTTTTATTAGAGTTACTAATTTTAAATTGGTAAATTAGAAAAAGCATTTAGGGATGTTCTAAATGCTTTTTATCTTTACTTAGAATGGCATGCATATTTTTATCCCTCATGAAGAAAATTAATAAAGTGAGGTGAATATGATGAAAATAAGAAGATTTATAATTATTCTTTTAATATTAATTATACTTTCTAGGCATGATATAAGAAGAAACGAAATTACGTGATTCGGTATCAAATTACATATAGCTTTAAAATAATAGGATGAGGTGTCTACCATGAAAATTAAAAAAGTTATATATCTTTCTTTATTATTAATTTGTTCTTTAGCAACAGTTTCAAAAGCAACTGAAACTAGTGACCCAATATCGAATACATATAAGCAAGGCGTATATAGTATTGCAGAGCTTCAAGACTATAAAGCAACAGCGACACTTGTTACCCCTAATAATCGCACAAGTGTTTCAATTCTTGATCACGAAGGGGATATAAGATTTTTTAAAGAATTTGACACAGTAAATGAGGTTATAAATTTAGGAACAATTCGGAATGGAGATACTATTTCCATTGTAGGAAGTGGAGAAATAGCAGTGATTTATAAAAATAGTACTCAATAAAAGATTGAGTACTTTTTTATTTGAATTATTATTATATGGTATAATATGGACATATGAAATGAGAAAATAGGATGGAAATTATGGATAGAAACATTCCTAATATATTATCAATCATGAGGATTGTATTATCAATTTCTTTATTAGCACTTATACCTTACAAATATATATTTGTAACTCTGTATATATTTATTGGTATAACAGATGTGTTAGATGGATTTATTGCTAGAAAATATGGATTAGAAAGTGATTTAGGAGCAAAATTAGATTCATATGCTGATTTCATTTTTTATTTAATATTTGTAATAATTTTTTTAATAGAGTACTCCTCAATTATTAAGTATAAGCATATGATAATGCTTATGGTTATAATATCTACTCGCGTATTAAATTTGATGGTTACTAAAATTAAATACAAAGAGTTTGTATTTATTCATACAATTGGAAATAAGTTATCGGGATTAACTATTTTCCTTATGCCTATAATGCTTATATTTATCAAAAGTTCCATTTTAGTATGGATTGTTTTAATAATTGCATTGATTTCAGCAGTAGAAGAACTTTTAATTACAGTTAAATACAAAGAACCAGATTTAAATAGGAAGAGCATATTTTTAAAATAAAAGGAGGTATTATTATTACAAATGATATATTTTCACTAGAAGAAATTAATAAATATACCTTTTATCAGCTGGAGGATTATAGCATAAACACTATTGCCAAAGGAGAGGTAGTTGATATGATAGGAAAACTAATGAAATATCTAAATGATTTATTTTGGATAGAAAAGTTTAAGGGGAAAAATAAGTTTTTTCTATTTTATGCTAGGGTAGCAATGAATGGATATTTGGTGTTTATTATAGTAAGCCTAATAGTATCCATAGCTACATTGAATTTGGATATGTTTTTTGAAAGTATATTCGTTATGATTTTCTTTCCTATTATATATCATATAATTATGGGAATACATAGACGTTTACATGGACTATAAAAGTTTATTGAGATTTAAGAATACTTAAATTAACTAGAAGATTAAGAATTAATTACAAAGAAAGAGAGAAATTTGTATGTTATTTTTACTTTTACTTATTCCTATACTTATAACTATAGCTATATTAATCAGGTTTACGGAAAATATCAACTCAATAAAACTAATGTTATTAGGAATTGAGATTTCTATTATTGGAGTAGCATTAATAGCATTAGTTGGCGGAGGAATGTCATCAAGTGATGGATTTATATATAGCTTAGTAGGCTTGGTGATAGTTTTAGTTGGAATAACAACTAGTATATTTGGATTTATTAAAAAGTAGATTTTATTGATATTAAAAGCAAAAACTCCTCAAAGCAAATAGAGGAGCTTTTTTTACTTGATGATTTTTTATGTATAGGGAATATGAAATTATACAAACTATCAAAAGGAGATGATTTTATGGAAGTTGCAATAATGGGAGCAGGCATATCGGGTTTATCCTGTGCATTGACTTTAGAAAAACATGGCATAGAACCGCATATCTTTGAAAAAAGAAGCAAGGTAGGAGACAGATTTGTTAATGGAGAAGCAATGTTTAGTATACTAAATAGACCGATTAAAGATAGCATAGAGTACATATCAAAAGAATTTGATATCCACTTAAAGCCAATTACTGAAACTAATAAAATAGTAATACATTCAAAAAATGAAGTAGGAAGTATTGAAGGCAAAATAGGATATTTAAATATTAGGGGAAGACATGAAAACTCATATGAATCTCAATTAGCAAAGCAGGTCAAAACAGAAATAAATTACAATTCAATCTATAGTTATGAAGATTTATGTAAAAAATATGATTATGTAGTATTAGCTACAGGAGATGGTGAATATTCATGTGATTTGGGGAATTATAGATGCGATTTAACTTGTAAAATGAAAGGGGTATCAGTAGAAGGAGAATTTAACAGAGATGTTCCAGAAGTATGGTTTAATTATGAGGTAGTCCCTATGGGATATGGGTGGCTTATTCCATATAGCGAAAGAGAAGCGAATATTGTAATTGCATACCCGTGTACTCCTAATAATATTAAGCTAGATTTAAATCATGTTTTTGAAAGTTTTTATAGTTTAATATGCAAGGATATAAATCAAAAGCCTAGGATAACTGATGAATTTCAATTTACTAGGTACATGATGGGAATATGTAACTCACCCAAAATAGATAATACATATTTTGTTGGAAATTGTTTTGGAGCAATCTCTCCGGGGTTAGGGTTTGGTCAATTTACTGCGATATTAACTGGAGTTTATTCTGCATATGATATTTGTGGGATAGATAAGTATGAAAAGCTTGTTAGGCCTCTATTTGATAATTATAATAATTCACTAGAGTTAAGGAGATACCTACAAAATCTAACAGATGATAAGCTGGATTCATCTATTAAATTATTAGACAACAATTTTTTTGACAAGCTAATAGACAAAATATTCTCCACTGAAAGTCAGATAGATTTAATGGAATTTGCAACTCCAATTATGAAATTAAATAATTATTATAAGAAAAAGCTCAATAATTAAAATGCTAGGAATATACCTAGCATTTTAAAATCTACTTATGAAGGTTTGATAATAAGTTTGTACCATTACCAATATTGTCATAATCATTCTCTTTAATTACTGTAACAAAAGCTTGCTCTGGAATGTTAAGAATTTTACTTGCAGAGGTAACAAATTCTTTTACAAGTTGTTCTTTTTGTTCCTTTGTAATCTTAGGTCCATCAATTTGTATTACTGGCATAATCTCATACCTCCTTAATTATATTCATAGTTAAATTATATAAAATTTTAAAAGAAATTTACATAAGCGGTTTTAATAAAAAAGAATCGTGTTCATAAGTTTTACCATATAAACACGATTTTTAATATATATTATTTATCTAGAATCTAGAATGAGAAGATGAACCACTTAACCCAAAACTATTTTGTTGCATGCCTTGTTGATTTCCATGTTGGCTGCTTTGTTGATTCCCTTGCTGCATACTTTGTTGACCTATTTGTTGAGTATTTTGACTCATTTGATCAAGTTGTAGCTGAGTTTGTTCTATAAGTTGATTCATTTGTACTAAAGTCTGATTTGATTGTAAGTATTGGTTTGCTTGATTTAAATCATTTATTGCATGAATTATAGAGCTCTGTAGTTGTTGTTGAGTTTGTTGTTGCTGCTGTTGAGCTTGATTTTTAAAGTCTTTTATTTGCTGTTGTAAGTTATTCACAACTTGTTTTCCTTGTTGATTAGATTGCATTTGTGAACCACTATTTTGTGAGCTAATAGATGAACCTATAGAAGAATTCATAGTTGTTTGCTTTAACTGATTTAATGTGCTTTCCATTGCTCCAAGTTGTTCTCTTAATCCAGAGATTTCTTCCCCAATTTCAGCATCTACCTTTTTTTCTAAATAACCTTCTAAAGCTTTCTTATTTTTTTCGTCCATTACAATCACTCCTTCATATTTATAGTACAAGTATATGTTAACCATAAAATTGAGTAATATACCGTGAATCATAAAACCAAATTCTATAAATACTTAGGAAGTATAAGACAATTATTTAAGAAAAAAAACACTACATTGAATGTGGTGTTTTTGCGTGAAATAAAAAACAATTATGTAATAATTAAATAAATTGTTCAATTTCCGATTAAATATGTAAAATTTTTAATAATCAAAATTAAATATTTCAAAGGATATTGAGCTAGGATTTAAATCAGTAAGATATCTCAAAATATCTTTTCTACCGAAGTATGTAGGAATAGTAAGATCATTGGCAGACATCAAAATTATAGGCAATCCAGGAAAATATTTAGCATAAGATGCTTGGATATTTTTTGCTGTGGTTGAATCCATTACAATAGAATAATCAACAGGAATTAGTGCAAAAGTTAATTCGCTATTATTAATTATTGCTGCCTCTAATTGCACATAAACCCCTCCTTTTAAAAATTAATTAGGATATAATAACTATCTCTTTAATAACAACATAATTTATTTATCGTAGAAAAATTCAAATAATTAATATTTTATGGTAAAAATTATAGTTTGAGTAAATAATTAATTAAATGTTTAATATATTTTATTGTGGTAAGAATTTAAGTAAGAGGAGATATGATGGAGATAATAAATAGGTATAAGGGAATAAGCCATATTAAGAGGAAATTTATTTTTTTATTTATTTTAAATATTATAGATCTTTTTTTTACTTGGATTGTACTTTTTACAAATGGAGAATATTTTAGTGAAGTAAATTTGGTAATGAGTAAAATTATATATAATATTCCTCAAGCATTCGTTATAAAAATTGGGGGAGTTGGATTAGTTATTTTTTATTGGTACTATAGGCTAAGAGGTTCAAACGAAAAAGAAATTCTACTCTCTAATAAGGTTCTTAATTTTTTAATAGTTGCGTTTTGCATCATTACCTTTGTACATCTGTTTAATTTAGGTTTATGTTTTTATATAAATAGATCATAAAAAATAGTGGAAAATTAGCCCAAGGACTTATAGAAAATATCTCTGTTGGAAATAATAGTAATGGAGGTGTTTTTTATGTCGGAAGCTGAGGATTTATTAAAAGATATTGAAACATTAAGAGAACAATTAGAAAATACCATTAAACAGAAACAGGAAAATTTAATTAATTTTGAAGTTATTAGTGTTAGTAGAATGTTGAATTCGCTTTTGAACAAATATAATGAAACCATTAAATAAAGATAGAGCTTAGGCTCTTTTTTATTTGCTACAATTTACTTAAAAGTATTGATAAAATACTTATAAATACTTAAAATGGAATTAGAGGTGATACTATATGTTTCAAGAAGAAAGATTATTAAAGATATTAGAATATTTAAATGAACATAGTAAAATGTCAGTACATGATATTTGTGAAACATTGAATGTATCGAGAGATACAGCACGCCGTGATATTATAAAGCTTATTGAGCAAGGAACTGCCATAAGAACACATGGAGGAATAGCGATACCAGCCATAAGAAATACGATTAAAGTTTATAAAGAAAGACTTAAATCTTATTCTGAAGATAAGAAAAATATAGCAAAAAGAGCATTGTCATTTATTCATTATAAAGAACACTATTTTTTTGATGTATCAACAACAATAAGTTTTTTATCAGAATATTTAAATGAAGAAGTTACAGTTGTTACGCATTCTCTAGATAATATTGAAGTTCTTTCAGAAAAGGAAAATGTAAAAGTTTATTCTACTGGAGGTTTTCTTAATAGAGATAATAGATTTTTCTATGGGCCAGATTCAATAAGCTATTTT
Organism: Clostridium sp. YIM B02551; assembly: GCF_022324735.1. Taxonomy (NCBI): domain Bacteria; kingdom Bacillati; phylum Bacillota; class Clostridia; order Eubacteriales; family Clostridiaceae; genus Clostridium; species Clostridium sp. YIM B02551. The sequence continues at coordinate 224,779 of NZ_JAKGTF010000006.1, forward strand.
AAGAATATGTTTTTTGATGCAGTGTTCTTAGGTGCAGCGGCTATAATGGAAAATGGTATATATTATACGGATGAAGAAGATGCATATATAAAAAGCGAGGTGGTAAAACATTCTTCAAAAGTTATAGTTCTTGCAGAATACGAGAAATTCATGTTTAGCAGTTATCACATGGGAGTAGCTTTAGATAAAATAGATATTATAATCACCGATAAGACTCCTCCTAAAAGCTTTTTAGAAATAATTGAATCGAAGAATATTGAAGTAATAGTTATTTAAATTATTTGCGTTCCGGGGGCGTTTGAATGTGTAAATATAAAATGGTGTGTTTAGATATAGATGGGACATTAATAAATTCAAATCATAAGATTACTGAAAAAACAAAAGATATAATTGATATAGTTGCTAATGAAAAGAAGATTCGTACAGTTTTAGTATCAGCAAGAATGCCAAAAGGAATAATTCCACTGCAAAATGAACTTAATATTTCTGAGCCTCTTATTTGTTATAGTGGAGCATTAATAATGGACAAACATTCAAATGTATTAGCTAATAAAGTTATGGATTCCATGGTGATTAAAAAGATATATGATACTTCAAAAGATTTTAAGGTGAGTTTAAGCATATATAAGGATGATGAATGGTATATAGAAAACCTTGATAAATGGGCAATAAATGAAAGTGAGATTACCAATATCTCTCCTGAAATAATAGATTTCAATAAATTAATTAAACAATTAGAAAACCAAAATTCTGGAGCAAATAAGATTTTATGTATGGGTGAACCGGAAGATATTCAGTTACTATATAAAGAGATTAATTTAACTAGCAAGGAGGATATAAATGTATATCCATCAAAACCAACTTACTTAGAAATTATGGCGAAAGAGGTATCTAAAACATCAGCCATAGAATTTCTATGCAAAGAATGTAATATTGAAAGAGGGCAGGTTATTGCAATAGGGGATAACTACAATGATATAGATATGATAGAATACGCGGCACTTGGGATTGCTATGGGTAATGCACCTATCATGGTTAAAGAACATGCAGATGAAGTTACTTTTACCAATGATGAAGATGGTGTTGCAAAAGCTTTAGAGAAACATTTTATAAAGTTATAATAGTAAGCGCTTGGAGAAATTTGTAATATATACGTTAAATGTTGTATAATTATATAAAAGTTTTAGCTAAGGAGGATAATCATGAATATTACAGCGATTAGTTCTAGTACAAGTGCAACAACTTCATATACTAAAGATAACAATGAAATTGATATATTAGAAAAACAGAAGATGAAACTACAAGAGCAGTTAAAAAATTTAAATGATTGCAAAATTGATGAGAGTACTAAAAGAGAAAGACGTAAGATGCTTGAGAATCAAATAGAGCAGATTGATACTGAAATACAATCTGTACAAAGTGAAAGATTAAAAGATAATTTGAAATCAAATAAAGAAAGTCAGAATAAAAATACAAGCACTAGTAAAAGTAGTTCGAGTAGCATTTATGGTGAAAGTGATTTATTTCAATTAAATTCCACATACTCTAAAGAACAAATAATTAATAAGACAAAAAGAGATTTTAATGGAAAAGAAAGAGTACTGAAGATAGAAATAAAATTAGATGCGGGAAGAGGCGCTGCAACTGAAAGGAAAGAAGCAGAACTTAATGAGATAGATAAGAAAGATAAGGCCCTAGACAAAAAACTTAGTAAAGTACATATGGAAAATAAAGATAAGAAAGAGGATAATATAAATTCCACTGTAGAAACCAATAAGGAAGTTCAAAAAGAGGAAGAGATAGTTTATAAAAAGATAGATACGATTGTTTAATAACTGAGGCTTGTCAGAATACGGACAGGCCTTTGTCATTTATAAACTTAACAGGAAATACAAAGGGTATGATAAATGTTTAATGGTATAATTAAGATAGTGATTTTTACGAAGGAAGGTTGTTAAATGTTAATGGAGCAAGAAAAGCAGATACAAAATGGCTTTAAATTAAGTCGTTTTTTAATAGTAGTAATGGCAGCAACATGTGGAATTACAGTAGCTAATCTATATTATATTCAACCACTACTTGCAGAGATAGCAAGATTTTTTAATGTTACTCAGGGAAGTATAGGTTTTGTTGCAATGCTTACGCAAGTGGGGTATGCATTAGGAATGTTATTTTTATTACCTTTAGCAGATATAAGAGAAAAAAGAACTTTAATTGTAACAATGTTAATTTTCGCTGCAATGTCACTTGTTCTAATGTTCCTCTCTCATAATATTGCAGTAGTAGCAGTAGCAGCTTTTGCAATTGGGTTTACTTCAGTAGTACCACAATTAATTGTACCATTAGCAGCTCAGCTAGCAAATCCCAAGGAAAGAGGAAAAATAATAGGGTCAGTAATGAGTGGTTTGTTAATTGGGATATTGTTATCACGTACCTTTAGTGGAATTGTTGGAAAATATTTTGGATGGAGAATTGTATACCTTATTGCAGCAATTATGATGTTAATTTTAGCATTAGCATTAAGAAATATTTTGCCTAGAAGTGAACCAATTTCGAAAATGAAATATGGAGAATTATTTAAATCAATGCGCAATCTCATAAAAACAGAACCTGTATTAAGAGAAGCTTCAATTAATGGAGCAATGATGTTTGCAGCTTTTAGCGCGTTTTGGACAACTCTATCATTTTTGCTTGAAAGTCCTTATTATAACATGGGTTCAGAGGTAGCAGGTCTATTTGGCTTAGTAGGAGTTACAGGAGCACTAGCAGCTCCTATTGTAGGGAAAGTAGCGGATAAAAAGAGCCCAAGGTTCACTATTGGAATAGGTATGATAATTGTTACTAGTGCGTATATATGTTTTACAGCATTAGGATTTAAACTTTGGGGATTAATTATTGGAGTTATTTTATTAGATCTTGGAGTTCAGTCTTGTCAGATTTCAAACCAAGCAAGAGTTCATGCTTTAAGTGAAGAGGCTCGAAATAGAATAAATACTGTTTTTATGGTTTCGTATTTTATAGGAGGTTCACTAGGATCCTATTTAGGATCATTAAGTTATGCACATTTTGGTTGGTATGGGGTATGCTTTATAGGAATAATAACTCAATTAATAGCAATAATAATTCATAAAATTAGAAAAATTAATTAGCATTATTTTATTAATAGTTTAGGAGGAAATTTTATGATAACTAGTATAATAATTGATATTTTAATTGGAATTGCAGCAGGTGTTTTAAGTGGATTATTTGGAATAGGTGGAGGTATAATTATTATCCCTGCATTAATTTTCTTTAGACATTTTCCTCAATTGAAAGCACAAGGAACTTCTTTAGTAGCTATGCTACCACCTGTAGGGATATTTGCATTTTTAGAGTATTATAAAAAAGGAAATGTTGATGTATATTCTGGAATCATTATATGTGTAACTATGTTAATAGCTGCAAAATACGGTGCACAACTAGCAGCTGTACTTCCAGTTGATGTTATGAAGAAAATATTTGGGATTTTTATAATATTGGTAGGAATAAAGACCTTTTTTGGGAAATAATAAGAAATAATGTTACAATGCGATTACAAACCAGTAAAAGAAGTGTAAAATTTGTAAATGTAAATATATGCTTGTTGAGAAATGGCAAATTTTTATATATAATTGAAACTGAAATTAGTTTTTAAAAGGGGGATACTATGAGAATTAAACTAAAGAATGCTATTAGATTAGTACTAGCAAGTGTTCTTACGCTTACTATTATAAATATTAATAGTATAAACGCATCAGCAGCTACAATAACAAGTCAAACAAGATATAGTGGTAGTACAAGAATCGAAACAGCAGTAGAGGTAAGCAAGGCAGGTTGGACAAGCTCTCAAAATGTTATACTAGCATATGCTTATGATTTTCCCGACGCACTAAGTGGAGTTCCTTTAGCACTTTTAAAGGATGCACCAATTTTATTAACGGATAAAACTTCTATTCCAACTAGTACAATGGATGAAATTAAACGTTTGAATGCAAGTAATATTTACATATTGGGTAGTAATGGAGTAATTTCTGATAGTGTAAAAAATGGTTTATCTAGTTCAGGATATACAGTAACAAGACTTGGCGGTGCAGATAGATTTGAAACATCTTTAAAAATAGCAGATCAAGTTAAAGCTAGTAATTCATCACATACAGCAGTAATTGCAATTTATGATAATTATCCAGATACACTTTCAATATCTCCATATGCAGCGATGAAACATATACCAATATTATATACTCAAGCAAATTCATTAGAAGCAAATACAAGAGCTTGGTTAAAAAGTAATGGTATAACTAATGTTATAATAAGTGGAGGAACAGGAGTAATATCTCAAAATGTTGAAAATCAACTTACAAGTGATGGAATGACTGTTCAAAGGTTATCAGGAGCTAATCGATATTTGACAGCATTAAATATTGTTAAAACATTCGAAAGTAGTTTTAATAGTAATAGTAAAATAATGTTAGCAACTGGAGAGGACTTCCCGGATGCTTTAGCTGGAGGTGTTTTAGCAGCAAAAACTCAAACGCCTATTCTATTAGCTCAGGACAAGTCTATGGAAAAAGACGTTAGAGATTATTTAGATTCAAAATCAAGTTTAGGCATATTCGTTCTTGGAGGAACAGGTGCAATACAAAGTAATATAAATAACTACTTTGGTAAATTGATCGTAGTAGATCCAGGACATGATTACGGTGCAGATTATGGTGCAGTAGGAAATGGATATGCAGAAACTGACTTAAATATGCAAGTAGCATTAAAAGTTAAAGCTAGCTTAGAAGCTAGAGGTAACAAAGTGGTTCTAACTAGACAAGGATGGGAAAGACCAGTAGCAACAAGCTTAAGTCAATCATTACAAAGTAGAGTGGACTTAGCTAATGGATTAAAAGCAGATTTATTTATCAGTATACATCACGATGTATCATCTAATTCATCAACAACAGGTGTAAGTTCACACTATAGTACATATAGGCCTAATATAGAGACTAGTGGAGTTGTAACAGGAGATGATCCTAATGGATGGTATTCAGGAGTAGATATTGATACAACTCCAAGTGATGCAGCTATAGTAAGTAGAAATTTAGCAACTAAGGTAGTAAATGATTTATCTTCTAAAATGGGATATACTAATAGATATGCACATGATCATAATTTATTTGTAACAAAGAATACAATTATGCCTTCTTTATTAGTTGAATGTGGATTCTTATCTAATTTAGATGAAGCTAGAAGATCAGCTAATGCAGATAATCAAGCAAAAATCGGAGAAGTAATTGGAGATGCAGTACAACAAACATTAGGAAATTAAATGTTTTGGAGGTATAGTAGTGAAAAGATTTTTAAATATAATTGCAATTTTAATTGTATCTACCTTATTTTTAGTAGCATGTAATAATAAAAAGGATGATGCAACTAAAACAGATAATAAACAAGTAGAATCAAGTCAAAATAATGATACAGAAAATAATACTTCAGATAAAACCACTGATGAGTCTAAGTCAACTGATAATCAAAGTGAGAAGATTAAGATTCAAGATGCTAACATCAATCAAGAAGATAAGAAGGATGAAACTAATACAACAGTAAAAAAAGAGGCTTCTTTAGATGATAAGGTGAAAGCTGTAACTAAAGAAGTTATGGATAAGTGGTTTAATGGAAAATCATATGAAGTTTCAACTAAAAAGGAAAATAATAAAGTTATTGCAGTTATAAATCTTAAAGAAACCAAAAGCGTACAAGATAGTAGTAGTTGGTACCAACAGTTTCAAGGTGATCAACAAGCTCTAATTAATGCTAAGAGAATAGTAAATAATATTCTTCAGAAAGATTATTCTGGAGAGTGGGTTCAGGGAGTTAAGGTTTTATATAATGGGGAAGAATGCCAGTTTGAGCATGCTCCACAACTAACTAAAACAATCTATAATACAATATAAAAATAAGATTGGATATCTCAAAAGTTAAAATGAGATATCCAATTTTTTTACTTTAATCAGTATTATTGGTATTATTGATATATGTTATGTATTGGTGGTGAAATGCTATGGATTTAAATTACGAGCAAAATTTACTTATAAATGAGCAAGAAAGAAACATAATGTTACTTGCGTCAGCAGGGACCGGAAAAACAGATGCTTTATCAAAAAGAATAGCAGATATAATATCAAAAGGAAAAGCTAAAGCATCAGATATATTATGTATTACATTTACCAACAAGGCCTCAAAGGAAATGAAGGAAAGAATTGAAAAAATAGTGGGGACAGAGGCTAAAAATATTACAGTAAAAACCTTTCATAGCTTTTGTTTTGACATTTTAAAAATGGAAGTTAAAAAGAAAACTGATATATTTTCTGATTTTATTATCTTTGATGAAGATGATTGTAAGGAGATAATTAAGAGTTGTAACTATTTTGATTTTTCTATATATCAGTTGCAGAGATTTATTGAGATAGTTAAATTAGTGAGGGTTAATAGAGAAATCTTTAGTGATGATCTTCAGAAAGATTATAAAGAGGCAGTAGAATATTTAATAAAAGAAAGTAAAGAAAAATTAGAGGAGATATGTACTGAAAGAGGAGAACTTAACAGTAAGTTAATGGATTTTTTAATAGATAAAGGCCATATTCTAGTTAATTCATATAATTCTTTACTTTATAATAATCATGGACTTGATTTTATTGATTTGATAGCTAAGACAAAGGAGTTATTTAATAGTGAGGAAGTTGTAGAGGCTCTTAGAAATAAATATAAATATATAAATATAGATGAAGTTCAAGATACAAGCCTGTTAGAATATTCCATTATTGAAAAGTTATTTGAAGGAAATAATGTTTTAATTTGCGGAGATGTATTTCAGACTATTTATAAATGGAGAGGCTCGGAGCCAAGCAAGATATTTAAAAGATTTAGAGAAAAATATGATCCTTTAGAAATAGCATTTTCAGTGAACTATAGAGCAAGTAAAAATCTCACAGAAGCTTCGCTAAAATTTTTGCGAAATGCATTTCCAATTGAGATGAAAGATTTATATAAGGAAGGTATTAAGGCAAAATCTCAAGAAGAGGGAGAAAAGATAATTATAAAACCTAATTCAAATATTAGGGAAGAAGCAAAATTCATATTAAAAGAAGTAAAAGAATTAGAAAAAAGAAATATTGATTTAAGCAAGGCTTGCATTCTTACAAGAGATAATCGTTATAACATAAATTTAAGCCAGTATTTAAGGACTTTAACACAATATGAAGCTTTGAATTTTGAATTTATATTAGTAGACCAATTTAAGTTCTTTAGAAGACAAGAAATAAAAGACATTATAGCTTTCTTAAAGCTTGTGGGAAATAGATATGATTCAGTTAGCTTGAAAAGATTATTAAAAAGACTTCCTACTGGTGTTGGAGATAAAACCTTTGAAATTATAGAATCAGAGGAATATAAGAAAGTAGGGATATCCTTAACAGATTTTGTAGATGAGGATGTACTAAAATACGGAGAGAAGTATTCCTTGCTTATAGAAGAGTTTAATAATGACAATATAGTTGTCTTTGATGTAGAAAGCACTGGAGTAGATGTAACAGAAGATGAAATAATACAAATAGCTGCAATTAAGATAGATAAATCAGGGGAAGTAATAGATGTATTTGAAAGATTTCTTAAAAATAATAAGTCGGTTAAAGATTCAGAGCATGTACATGGCTTTAGTGATGAATTTTTAAGAGAAAATGGTGGGGACAGAGGCGAAGTTTTAAAGGAATTTATTAAGTTTTCGGAAGGGACTGTCATTGTAGGCCATAATGTTCAGTATGATATAAATATATTAACTAGTGAGCTTACAAGACTTTCACTTGGTAAACCAGGATTTAAGACCTTTTATGATACATTAGATATTTATAGGAGATTTTATCCTAATACTATAAATCACAAATTAGAAACTTTAAGCAAAATATTTAAAACTAAGCATATACCAAGTCATGATGCAATGGATGATATTTTAGCAATAAAAGACCTTTTAGTTAGAGCAATAGAAACTGATATAATTCCTACATCTATAGAGAGGGTTTCATTAATCAATAAACATATAAAGTCATTTTCTAATATCTCACAAAAGATAAATAAATTGTTTAGTGATGCTGAATATATAAGGCCATATGATATAGTAGGTAAAATCGTAAATGACTTTAATTTAAAAACTTTATACCCAGGGGATGCTGGTAAAGAGAAAATAGAGAGAATGAAAGACTTCTATGTGCTATTAAGAGAATTAGATGATAAAGAAAAGAGTAATAGAGATTCATTAATTGATATCATAAAACTAACGTCTCTTTCAAATGGAGAACTAGAAGGATTGATTGTTAATAGAACCAAGAAAGCAAGAATACCAATAATAACAGTACATCAGGCAAAAGGATTAGAGTATGAAACGGTATTTATAGCAGGAGTTCAAGACAATACTTTTCCGTCTTATATGGCAATAAAAAATAACAATATAGATGAAGAAAAAAGAACTTTTTATGTAGCAATAACTAGAGCTAAAAAGAGACTTTATATAACTACTAGCATAATGGATAGAGATAAGAGAAGTTTTATAAATTTGGTCTCTCCTCAGTTTGTAGATTAATTATAGTAACATAGGTTACAGATGTTTTTAGTCAATATGTTTATTATATTAATTAAACGCATTAAGGAGGATAAGTAATGGGGAGATATGAAAAACAGAGAAGTTTTTTAAAGTCAAATTTTAATGAGTTTAAGAATATAAAAACTGATAAGATGAAAGGCATGCCAAAACCTGATGAAGGTAAAGCATATGATTCATGTTCAGAGCTTATTAATCTTCCAGAGGTAAGTCATGAGGTTTTAAGTAAAGAAAATATCTATGAGTGCATAAAAAGTAGAAGAAGCACAAGATTCTATTCAGAAGAATCAGTAAGCATTGAGGAATTGTCATATTTATTATGGGCTACACAAGGGATTACAAGCATTAATAAGGCAGGACTTACACTAAGAACAGTTCCATGTAGTGGTGCAACACATTCATTTGAAACATACCTTTTCATTATGAACGTAGAAGGTATACAAAAAGGTGTATATAGATATATTCCAGCAGAGCATAAACTTCTATTTATGTTTGAAATTGATAGTATAGATGAAAAGATCGATGAGATTACGTTAGATCAGCCATTTGTACCTAACTTTGCGAAAAAGGCAGCAGTAATATTTGCTTGGAGTACAACTCCATATCGTTCTGAGTGGAAGTTTGATATTACAGCCCATAAAAAAATATTAATAGACATTGGACACGTATGTCAAAACCTATATTTAGCAAGCGAATCAATTGATGCAGGAGCTTGTGCTATTGGTATTTACGATCAAACTATGATAGATGGTCTTTTAGGGTTAGATGGGGATGAGGAATTTGTAATATATCTTGCTGCTGTGGGGAAAAAGAAAGAAGAATAATTTACAGTAGATTAGGGCTCCTCCTTCTCGTTTTACAAATATTGGATTTGGTGATATTCTTAATTTGTGATTGTATTTAATATACTTTGTTAGGGGGAGAGGCTTTGAAGTTTATAACAATAATGCTTTTTATACCTGTTATAGTGTTGCTTGTTTATATGGTAATTTATCCAAGAGAAAGCTCGTTATGGGGTAAGAAGTGGCAGTTTAAAAATGATAACCTTGAACCAAGTGATGAAGTCATTAAATATAATAGATTTATGGCAGTAATAGCTTTAATTGTAATAATAATTTTATTGATTGTAGCATTAGTTAAAGAGTGAGAAAAGTAAAAATCTGAACGTTTTGATTCCATATATGGTAAACAAAACGTTCTTTTATATTTTAAGCCATAATACCCTATAATCTCATAGTGTATTACGGTTGTAACATAGAAATATGTCAAGTATAATATACGGTATCGGGCGTAACAGTAGATAGGTAAAGTACTGTTATAATAAGATAACGATTACGAAAGTTGTATATTAAGCAGGGGTAAGCCGTAAGACTTTTAAAGAAATCATATATTAATTCTTGTTAATATGATCTTAATACAGGAGGGCATAATAATGGCTAAAAAAAGGTTTTTTAAAAAGACGTACAAGCCGTACATGTCTCTAGTAGTATGCGGAATGGTAGCACTTGGCACATTGTTAGCAAACCCAAAGGAAGTGAAAGCTTATAGTAGTCCTGGAGATAATAGTATTAAACTTGATACTTGGAATATGGAAAATGGGACTTCAAAAAGTACAAGCTGGAGTGGCACTATAAATACATATCAACCAACTAAAACAACTGATAAAATAGTAACAGGTGATTTTGATGGTGATGGACATGATGAAGTAGCAGCATTTTATGATTACGGAAATGGTGACACGGGACTTCATGTATGGAATCCAAATTCATCTGGAGATACATTTAAGTGGACTAGTGTATGGAAATCAAATGACTTCGATGCAAAATTAATAGATGGTAGAGTTGTAGCAGGTGATTTTGATGGTGATGGTAAGGATGAAATAGCAGCATTATATGATTATGGAAATAATAAAGTAGGTTTGTTTATTTGGAATGCAACAAGTGATACATCTTATAATTGTAGTAAACAATGGGAATCAGGTGTATTTGATGCTTCTAAAATTGTTGGAATGGTGTCAGGAAACTATGATGAAGAAGGAAAAGATGAAATAGGAATAGTTTATGATTATGGTAATAGAACTACTGGTGTATGGATTTTAGATGAAAATCCAGATAAATCTTTTAAAGCCAACAAGTCATGGGAATCAACCACCTTTGATGCACAAAAAGTCAAAGGTAGAATAGTATCTGGTGATTATAGTGGTGATTCAAAAGATGAGATAGCTATGTTTTATGATTATGATAATAGAACTACTAAAATGTGGGTACTTGCTCAAAATTCAAAAGGAACCTTTGATACATCAAAAGGTTGGGAATCCACAACATTTGATGCGGATCTTATTACAGATAAAGTAACATCAACAAATGATAATTCAACTACTAAAGATAAGATTGGTGCATTGTACGATTATTCAAGTAATGCATCAAGAATGTTTGTCTGGAATCCAACAGGAGATTCATTTACTTGTTCTAATGTATGGGAATCAAAAAGCTATGATGCAGATAGAACTGTTGGTAGAGTATTTGCTGGGAAGTTTGATGGAAATACATCCAAGTTAGGGGTTATATATGACGGTACTGCAGAAGTAGTCCAATCTAAAGAAAGTAAATTAATATCTGAGTCTAAAAAGTATATAGGCATTCCATATGTTTATGGAGGAACAACTACAGCTGGTTTTGATTGCTCAGGGTTTGTTCAATATGTATATTCTCAAATGGGTATACAGTTAAATAGAACAACCTTTGATCAAATTAATCAAGGAACCCCAGTATCTCAATCAGAATTAAAACCAGGAGATTTAATTTTCACTGAAAATGGTGGACATGTTGGGATATATGTAGGAAATGGACAAATGATTCATGCACCAAGAACTGGAGACGTAGTTAGGATAACAGATATCTATCATTATTACTCAGCTAGAAGAATAATAAATTAAAAATAATAAAGTAAGTTTATGGAGTGATGCTATATTAAATAGTGCATCACTCTTTTTTTATAGAATGATATAATCAATATATATTAAATAGTAGTATTGAGGTGAGCATAATGAGTGATAGGGTGGAATTAACAAATATGTGTATGGTTTATGATAGAAAGAATAATAAGGTATTAGTGCAAGAGCGGGTAAAGTCATGGAAGGGAGTTTCTTTTCCTGGTGGACATATTGAAGAAGGAGAAAGTATAGTTGAATCTACTATAAGAGAGATAAAAGAGGAGACAGGCTTAACTATTTCTAATTTAGAGTCCTGTGGTGTAATTAATTTGTATAATAGTGAAACTGGTGAAAGATATTTTGTCTTTAATTATAAAACAGAGGTATTTAGCGGAAAGTTATTAGATCAAACTTCCGAGGGGAAAATGTTTTGGGTAGATAAAGATGAATTATATAAATTAATTCTTGCAGAAGGATTTGGAGAAAGATTGCCGATGTTTTTTGAAAATAAATACTCTGAAGGCTTCGGAATCTGGAATGAACAAAGTTCAGGAAATTTAAAATTAAAATAGGGGACGGTTAACATTTATTTATTAGGCTATGTTTTAATATAGTGTTGAAAATAGACTAATAAAAATTATAGGTGGGATTGTCCACCTATAATGCTAA
>NZ_JAKGTF010000007.1:0-6973 GCF_022324735.1 Clostridium sp. YIM B02551
GGACGGTTAAGCTTTGAGATGCCGATGGTACTGCACGGGAGACTGTGTGGGAGAGTAGGGAATCGCCAATTTTATTTTTTTATAATAAGGATCTTTAGCTCAGTTGGTTAGAGCAACCGGCTCATAACCGGTAGGTCCGGGGTTCGAGTCCCTGAAGGTCCACCATATGGGGGTATAGCTCAGCTGGGAGAGCACCTGCCTTGCACGCAGGGGGTCAAGAGTTCGAATCTCTTTATCTCCACCAAAGAGAACCGTAAACATAAAGTTTACGGTTTTTTTTATTATATAGAAAGTTATTTTTATAATAACAACAATGTGAAAATATAGAAATTAATTTTTAAATGTATTAGAATGTGATTATACGCTTATAATGTAAGATACAAGTGAGAGGAGATAGGAATGTTTTATAGGATAAAACAATTTATGTGGGCGATAGAAGCTATCTATAAGGATATTGATGATGAATATATAAAAAGGTACTTAGATGAAGATGAAAAGAAATTGTTTCAGTTATTAAAGAAATCTGATAAGCAGCATAGTATAAGGGTAGCAAAAGATGCATTAGAGTATATAGAAGATTCAAATAATGTCATACAAAAAATAGATAAAGAGAAAATCGTTAAAATTGCGTTATTACATGATATCGGTAAAATTGAGAGACCATTAAATGTATTTGAAAAATCACTTGTAGTTATTTTGGATAAGGTTACGAGCGGAAAAATAAGTAGATATAGTAATTTCAAAATAATAGATATATATTATAATCACCCTGAAAAAGGATATGAGATATTAAAACTAAATAAAAAGTATGATGTAGAATTTCTTAAGGTTATAGAAGAACATCATCATAAAATAAAGACATCAAATGAAATATTAGAAATAATTAAATATTGTGATAATAAAAATTAATGAGGTGGAATATGAATAGTGAAGATAGAAGAAAGGAAATTGTTAATTATATAGTAAATAGCAAGAGTCCATTAAAAGGCAGCGAAATAGCTAAAATATTTGGTGTAACTAGGCAGGTAATAGTAAAAGATATAGCAATAATAAGAGCAGCTGGAAGTAATATTGTCGCAACTCCTGAGGGATATATTATGAATAAGGAGAATTCTAGATATAGGAGAATTTTAGCTTTATGTCATAATTCAAGTGAAATGATAAATGAATTAGAAATAGTAATAAAGTATGGTGGAATGATTGAAGATGTAATTATTGAACATCCTATTTATGGTGAGCTTAAAGGAAATCTAATGATAAGAAATTTAAATGATTTAAATAATTTTCTTGAAAAGTATAAGAAGTTTAAGGCAAAACCTTTATCTGCATTAACAGAGGGGATTCATTTACATACTATTTCAACAGAAAACAAAGATGATATGGATATGATTATAAGGGATTTAGAGAAAGTAGGCTATTTGCTAAAAGATTAATACGGGGTGAAATTTATGAGAAATAAGAAATTAGCAGTATTTATTCTTATTTTAATTCTAATAATGAGTGCACTTCTATTCTCTGCTAAGTTAATTATAAATATAGAATGGTTTATAGAGTTAGGTTACATTAAATTATATTTTACTAGATTGATTTCAATAGTCGAGATATTAATTCCACTTTTTTTAATATGCTTTATTATTGTAAATTTATTTAGTAAAAAACTTCTTAATAATATTAAAGATGAAATAGACGAAAACAGTTTAAAAAAGATAAGAAAAGGTGTTTCAATAACTAATATAATAATCTCTTTTCTAATTTCTATATATACATCTACTAAGTATTGGTACGAAATAGTCTTATTTTCGAATTCTGTTAGTTTTAATTATAGAGAACCAATATTTAATTTAGATGCTTCTTTTTATGTCTTTAAGCTCCCATTACTTAAAATATTAAGCAACTTTTTAATAGAAGTAATAATAATTACTACTTTATTTTCAATTTGCTTTTATACATTAGTATCAATAAAGAAATATTTTATAAATAATAAATTTAAATCATTTAAGCAATTATTAGATTATCTTAAAGAATTTTCAAAAAAACAGATAGGAATACTTTTACCTATATTTCTTGTTCTTATTTCAATAAAATATGTAGTAAAAAGCTTTGATTTACTATATAGCAATAGAGGAGCTTCATTTGGGGCCAGTTATACAGATATAAATATTACGCTATTGTTTTATAAAATTATTATTGTGATAGCTATAGTTTCATCTATTATTACTTATTTTTGTATAAGGAAGAATAAGTTTAAAATATCAATGTATCCATTTATTCTTGTGCTTTTTCTTATGATTTTGGAACCTGTTACTTATAAGGTAGTGTATAAGGTTATGGTAAAGCCGAATGAAATGGAATATGAGAGCAAATATATAGGTTATAATATAGACGCAACAACAAGAGCTTTCAATATAAATAATATAAATACAAAAAGTTATGAACCTCAAGCTAATTTGAATTCAGAAAAGATAATTAGAAATCAAGATACAATTTCTAATTTAAAAATTAATTCTCCATCGCCAGTTCTAAATTTTTATAATCAGGTTCAGGAAATTAGAAGTTATTACTACTTTAATGATATAGATACAGATAGATACAATATAGATGGAAAGTATACTCAAGTATTTATATCTCCAAGAGAAATAAGTACTGATTCAATGAGTACATGGCAAAATAAGCACTTAATTTATACTCATGGGTATGGAGTAGCTATGAGCAGGGTTAACAAGGTTACAGAACAAGGACAACCGGATTTTGTAATAAAAAATATACCTTTAGATAATTCATCCAGTATATTAATAAAAAACCCTAGGATTTATTATGGTGAAGCAAAAAACGAATATGCTATAGTAGATACATCTCAAGAAGAATTTGATTATCCTAGTGAAAAGGAACAAGCTTCCTATAAGTATGATGATAAAGGTGGAATAAAATTAAATATTTTTAATAGGTTAATTTTTAGTTTGGCTGAAAAGGATCCTAAAATAGTTTTTTCAGGCGCAATTAATAATGACAGTAAGATTCTTATAAATAGAAATATTATGGAGAGGGTAAATAAAATAGCTCCATTTTTAACTTATGATGATGATCCATATGTAGTAATAAGTGGAGGAAGGTTATATTGGATTATAGATGCATATACAACTTCAGGAAGCTTTCCTTACTCTGAACCTTATAATGGGATTAATTATATAAGGAATTCAGTTAAAGTTACAATAGATGCATCATCAGGAGAAACGAATTATTACATTGAAGATAATTCAGACCCAATAATTCAAAGTTATTCGAAAATATTCAAAGGGTTATTTAAGGATAAGAATGATATTCCTACTGGGCTTAAAGAACATTTAAAATATCCTAAAAAGATATTTGATTTACAATGTGAAGTATTATCAAAATATCATACTGCTGATCCGAAGGAATTCTTTACATCAGAAGATGTTTGGGAGATTTCAAATAATTTAAGTGCTTTGTCTGGTCAACAAAATATTAATGAAGGGTTATACCTTGTTACAAGTTTACCAGGAGAAAATAAGCAGCAAATGATGTTGTTTGATTACTTTAATGTGAAAAACAAACCTAATATGGTATCAATGATTAGTGTAAAGATGGATGAGAGTGATTATGGAAAAATTACTCTATTTAAATTCCCAACAGATAAAACTATTTATGGACCTTATTTATTTAAAAATCAAATTTTACAGGACCCAGATATATCTAAGGAATTATCTTTATGGGAAGGAAAAGGTTCAAAAGTTGAATATGGTGAGACAGTAATACTTCCAGTAGAAGAATCTTTACTATATTTACTTCCTATATATTTAAAAGCAGATGTGGATAAAACTATACCAGAGATGAAAAAGATAATTTTATCAGATGGTAAAAGAATAGTAATAGAGGATAATATAGAAAATGGATTAAAGAAGCTTTTTGATTATAAAGGACAGATAAATAAAATAGAAAAAATAAATGAAAATAGTCAGCTAACAAAGGAAATAAAGGAATTGTATAATAAAGCTATGGATGCTCAAACAAAAGGAAATTGGGCTGAATATGGAGAATATATTAAAAAGCTTGGAGAAGATATAAATAAGCTTAAAGAATAAATGTGATATAATTAAGTAGATAATGAAATAAAGTGCGTTGAGGTTAAAAAAATGGATTATGATATATTAATACTAGGTGGTGGAATTATTGGTTGTTCCATTGCTTATGAACTTTCAAAATATAATCTGAATATAGCATTAATTGAAAAAGATTATGATATTGCAGATGATCTATCCTTTATTAATACAGCTATAATTTATGATGGAGCTGAATGTTCAAATGATTTAATGTCATCTCTAGAGAATATGGGAAATAGCTTAATAGAGGAAGTAGCAACAAAATTTAATGTTCCATTTAAAAGAATAGGATCCATTAGAATAGCTCAAACAGATGTTGCAGTTGATAAGTTATATAAAATGTATGATAGAGCTAAAAGAAGAGGAATAAAGGATATACACCTTATAGATGAAGAACATATAAAAGAAGTTGAACCAAACTTGAATATTCCTGTGAAAAAAGCACTGTATTCTCAAAATACTGCAGTAATAAGTCCATATGATTTAGCTTTAGCTTATGCAGAAGTGGCCGCTGATAATGGAGTAATATTTAGATTAGAGGAAGATGTAGTAGACATTAAAAAGCTTTCTAAGGGGTTTAGAGTAACTACAAGCAAGAATAAGTTCACATGTAAAGTTGTTGTTAATACAATACCTGGAGAGCAATATAACTTAAATCCTACAAATGAAGAAGAAACTAAAGTTGATAAAAAATTATATTATCTTTTAGTGGATGACAGTTTTAAAGAATGTAATGATACGCTAGTAATTAATGAAAGGGAAGAAAGTAATGGATTTGTATTCCAAACTCCAACACTTTCATTAGGAACTTTAGTTGCAGTTAAGAGTGATGTAGCATTATCCTATGAGGAGCTTATAAAAACTTCAAATAGTATATTACCTAACTTAAGTAAAAGGGATATAAATTACATGTTTTCTGATGAGTTTAATGTAGACTCAATGTTAATAGATGAAAGTGAAATATCAAAGGGTTATATTAATGTTACAGGAGATCATTATGGAGAAGTAACAATAGCTCCAGCATTGTCTCAAATACTTTGTGAATCATTAGTTAATAATCTAAAGTGTACCTTAAAGAGAGATTTTATAGATAAGAGAAGAGAATACTTTAGATTTAGAGAATTATCAGATGAGCAAAAGAATGAGCTTATAAAGATAGATGATAGATATGGTAAAGTTGTTTGTCTGTGCAATACTATTACCGAAGGAGAGATTGTTGATGCAATAAGAAGACCATTAGGCGCTAGAACAGTTGAAGGTATTAAAAGAAGAACAGGTGCTACTTTTGGAAATTGTCATGGATCTTATTGTATAGATAAGGTTATAAGCATATTAGCGAGGGAAATGGATAAAAAGCTTACTGATATTGTAGAGGATTCAAAAAATTCTAATCTTTTGGTATCAAGAATAAAAGAATTTGATGAGGTTTAGTGAGGATTTATAAATGGGAAGGAAAGATATTTTTACAAGTGTAGTAAGAACAAAAGATAATAGAAAGCATAAACTAATTCCTGTAAGAAGTAGTGAAGAAATAGATATAGAGTTGTGGCAAGAATTATCTAAGATGCTTAGCAGAATTTATGCAAATACACCGATAAAGTGTGGAGATGTAATATGCTCTAATATCTTAAATACAGGAATTGATATTATATGTACTAAAAGTATAAAAAAAGAAATTTAGTTATAATATAAGATTATCGTTAAGATAATCTTTTTTTTATGCAAATTATTCTACAATCCGAAGTCTATTAATATTTATTTAAATATGTATTATAAATATTTTGGAATGGAGGTAAGAATGGAGTATTTGTTTAGCAATGAAAATAGTATATTTAAGCAAGTACAAAAACAAAAAACGCTACCAATTATATTAGTATTATTGATACCAATCTTTATT
Organism: Clostridium sp. YIM B02551; assembly: GCF_022324735.1. Classification (NCBI taxonomy): domain Bacteria; kingdom Bacillati; phylum Bacillota; class Clostridia; order Eubacteriales; family Clostridiaceae; genus Clostridium; species Clostridium sp. YIM B02551. The sequence continues at coordinate 6,016 of NZ_JAKGTF010000007.1, forward strand.
GAAATAATAAGTGAATTTTTTTCAATAGTTATAGCACATAAATTTATTTTAGGTAAAATTACTTTGATTGATAGTAATCCAATTTATTTACTAACTAGTAGGATAATTGTAATAGGGCTGTATATAATATTAGTTTTATTTATTGAAAAGCGAAAGATTCAAGAAATTGGATTTAAAATAAATAAAGGATTCTTTAATAGATATTTGTTTGGAATACTCATTGGTTTATTAATGATGAGCTTTATTACTGTAATAATAGTTATGTCAGGAAATGCACAAATATATAAAGGAGAATTATCATCAAAATTAATACCGTCATTCATTATTCTTATATTTGCTTGGATCATTCAAGGTGCATCGGAAGAAGTCATGATGAGAGGATATATGATGCCTGTTATTGGGAAAAAATATAATGTGCTAATTGCAATTATAATAACCTCATGCTATTTTGCGTTTCTTCACTTAGCTAATAATGGAATAGATAGGCTTTCAATAATAAATCTTATTCTTTTTGGTATCTTTGCAGCATTTTATACAATTTATACTGAGGATATTTGGGGTATATGTGCTATACATAGTGCTTGGAATATGGCCCAAGGAAATTTATATGGTTTTTTAGTAAGTGGAAATCCAATAATGGTGGGTAGTATATTTAATACTCTTAGTAATAGTAAAAATATAATAAATGGAGCAGCCTTTGGACCTGAGGGAGGTTTAGTCGTTACAATAGTACTAACTTTATCAATTTTAATAATCATGTTTTTAGCTAAAAAGAAACATAAAACTATTTAAATAAAAAATAGATAAAATGTTGTTGACAATTCATAATGTGCTTGATATAATACTAATTGTTCTGATAAACGGAGAGATGGTCGAGTTGGTTTAAGGCACCGGTCTTGAAAACCGGCGTACCTTCACGGGTACCTAGGGTTCGAATCCCTATCTCTCCGCCATTTTT